>JARGGE010000343.1 GCA_029210865.1 Trueperaceae bacterium | reverse complement strand
ATGGGGGGGGCGGGGCGCACGACTTGAGTCTACACCGACCGTCGCGGCCGGACCGTTCGGATGACCACTGCCCGAGCGGCGACGCTGCAGGCGCCGCGGGGTGCGGCCGCGCCATCAGGGGCGCTCGGGTTCGAGGAGCGCCGCCAGCCCGACGTGGACCACGTAGCGCTGCGCGCCGCGCTTCGCCTGGTACCGCTGCAGCAGGGCGAAGAGGTCGCGCTGCAGCGCCTTGGCGTCGGCGTGGTCGAGCCAGACCTGATCGCGCCACGCCGACAAGGCCGCGGGCATGGCGTCGTCGAGCATGGTCGCGTTCGCCTCGGGGGAGACCGCGGTCTGGACCTGCACGCGCCCGCGCGCGTCGCGGTAGATGCGGGTGCCCCAGGTGCCCATCGCCTCACGGCGGGCGCGGACCACGTGCCGCCGCAGCAACCGTTCCCAGTAGCCGTCGCGCTCGGCGAGCGCCCCCTCGAGGTCGGCGGCGCCGGTCGCTTCGAAGGGCACGAAGAAGACGTCGGCGGTGGCCCGGTACCGCCGGATCGGCCGGCCGGCCCGCGGGCGCTCCTCCGCGACCTCCACCAGGCCGAGCGCCTGCAGGCGTTGGACGCGGCGCAGCACCGTGTTCGGTTTGTCGCCGGTGGCGCGGGCCACCTCACCGATGCTGCGGGCGTCGCCGAGGAAGGGCTCGAGGAGTCGCAGCCCCGACGGCCGCACCAGCCACCGGGACGCGGCCTCGTCGCGGACCACGTGCACGCGCGCCGCGCTCAGGTCGGGCGCGGAGGGCGCCTCCTCTGCCGCGCCGGGCTCGCGCCTGCCCGGTTCGTCCGCGCTCCGTGGCGCGACGGGCCCGTTCGTCGCCGCCCAACGTGAACCGCTGTGTGCCATATCATGTAGAAGCGTAGCAGACTGGAACTCACCGCGGCCGCCAAGGGCCGCCCGATCGCGGCCGACACGGCCGCACCCGACCGGAGGACCCGCATGCAGCTCACCCCCAAAGACAGCTTCGGTGCCCGCGCCACCTTCGAGACCGGCAGCGGCCCCGCCTACTACTACCGCCTCGCCAAGCTCCAGGAGGACGGCCTGGCCGACGTCGACCGGCTGCCGTTCTCGATCAAGGTGCTCCTCGAGAGCCTCCTGCGCAACGAGAACGGGTACGACGTTACCGCCGAGGACGTGAAGCGGCTCGCCGCCTACGACCCGGCGGCGCCCGCCGAGTTCGAGATCCCCTTCAAGCCCGCGCGCGTGGTCCTGCAGGACTTCACCGGGGTGCCTGCCGTGGTCGACCTCGCGGCGCTGCGCAGCGCGATGAAGCGCATGGGCGGCGACCCGCAGGCGATCAACCCGCTCGTGCCGGTCGACCTGGTCATCGACCACAGCGTGCAGGTGGACGAGTACGACTCGCCGCTGGCGCTCGTGCACAACGCGACCATCGAGTTCGAGCGCAACCGCGAGCGCTACGAGTTCCTGCGCTGGGGTCAGCAGGCGTTCGCCAACTTCAAGGTGGTGCCGCCGGCGTCCGGGATCGTCCATCAGGTCAACCTCGAGTACCTGTCGCGCGGCGTGGAGCACCGGCCGCACGGCGACCTCGAGGTCGTGTTCCCCGACTCGCTCGTCGGTACCGATTCGCACACCACGATGATCAACGGGCTCGGCGTCGTCGGTTGGGGCGTGGGCGGCATCGAGGCCGAGGCGGTCATGCTCGGCCAGCCGATCTACATGCTTGCCCCCGAGGTCGTCGGCTTCAAGCTGATCGGCAAGCTGCCCGAGGGCTCGACGGCCACCGACCTCGCGCTCGTCGTCACCCAGATGCTGCGCGCCAAGGGGGTGGTGGGCAAGTTCGTCGAGTTCTACGGGCCCGGCCTGGCGGCCATGACGCTCCCCGATCGCGCCACGATCGCCAACATGGCGCCCGAGTACGGCGCCACCATGGGCTTCTTCCCGACCGATGCCGAGACGCTGCGGTACCTCGCGCAGACCGGGCGCCTGCCCGACGAGGTCGAGCGGGTGGAGCGGTACGCGCGGGCGAACGGGCTGTTCCGCGACGACGCCACCCCCGATCCGACCTTCCAGGACACCATCGAGCTCGACCTCGCGACCGTGCAGCCCAGCCTCGCCGGCCCCAAGCGACCGCAGGACCGCATCCTGCTGCGCGAGATGCAAGCGACCTGGCGCGCCGACCTGCGCAAGCCGGCCGCCCAGCGTGGGTTCGCCCTCGACGAGGCGGCCCTGGCGCGCACCGGCACGCTCGCGCTCCCGACCGGCGAGGACCACCGGCTGCGCCACGGCGACGTGGTCATCGCCGCGATCACCAGCTGCACGAACACGAGCAACCCGTCGGTCATGCTCGCGGCCGGACTGGTCGCCAAGAAGGCCGCCGAGCGCGGCCTGCGCGCCAAGCCCTGGGTGAAGACCTCGCTCGCCCCCGGCTCCAAGGTCGTCACCGAGTACTACGACGACACCGGGCTGACCCCCTACCTCGAGCAGGTCGGCTTCTACACCGTGGGTTACGGCTGCACCACCTGCATCGGCAACTCCGGCCCGCTCCCCGAGCCGGTCGTCGCCGCCATCGCCGAGGGCGACCTGGTCGCCGCCTCGGTGCTCTCGGGCAACCGCAACTTCGAGGGGCGCATCAACCCGCACGTCAAGGCCAACTACCTCGCGAGCCCGCCGCTGGTGGTCGCGTACGCGCTCGCCGGCACCGTCGACCTCGACCCGGTCAACGACCCGCTCACCCACGACGCCGACGGCGCGCCGGTGTACCTGCGCGACCTGTGGCCGACCACCGCCGAGCTCGCCGAGGTGCTCTCGCAGGCGATGAAGCCCGAGACCTTCCGGCGCCTCTACGACGGCATCGAGCAGTCGAACGCGGCGTGGAACGCCATCCCCGTCAAGGGCGGCGAGCTGTTCGACTGGGACGAGGCCTCGACGTACATCCAGGAGCCGCCGTTCTTCGTCGACATGGCGGCGGCGCCCGCGCCCATCGCGCCGATCCTCGGCGCGCGCACCCTGGTCAAGGTGGGCGATTCGGTGACCACCGACCACATCAGCCCGGCGGGCGCGATCCCCTCGGACAGCCCGGCCGGCTCCTATTTGATCGCCCAGGGCGTGGAGGCGCGCGCCTTCAACTCCTACGGCAGCCGGCGGGGCAACGACCGGGTGATGACCCGCGGCACCTTCGCCAACATCCGCGTCCGCAATCAGCTTGCGCCGGGGACCGAAGGCGGGTTCACTACCTTTTGGGGTACAGGGAACGGGGATCAGGGATCAGGGTTAATGCCCGGGAACGTGACCACGATTTTCGAGGCCGCTGTAGCCTATGAGAGCGCTCAGACCAGCGATCCGGATCTGTACCCTGATCCCCGATCCCTGAACCCTGTCCCCTTGATTGTTCTCGCCGGAAGCGAC
>JARGGE010000342.1 GCA_029210865.1 Trueperaceae bacterium | reverse complement strand
CGATGACGCTGCGCTCGGCGCTGTAGACGCCCAAGGACAGCCCCTCGTCGACTTCGATGGTCTCGCGGCCAACGAGGAACGTGTCCTCGTGGAAGCGGTGCCAGCGGACCGGGGCGCTGACCCTCGGGGGCCGCCTCGAGCGAGGCAGGGCGACATCGATCTCAGAGGGGATGGCGTCGGTCAGGTCGTGGAGCGACAGCGCGGAGGTCAGGCAGAGCGTGGCCTCGGGCGCACGGAGCGCGATCTCGATCCGGTCGAGGTCGGCGGGCGGCGCATCGGCCTTTCGGTAGAGGCCATGGCCCAGGCGCTCCAGGGCTCCGTCGGCGACGAGCCCTCGCAAGCGGCGGTCCGACACGCCCCGCTCGTGAGCGAGGCTGTAGGAGAACGCGTTGGGGAGGGCGTCGAGCGTCATGACGGAGATTGTAGCCACGTCACCGTTACGTGGCAACATTTTCCTCCGACGCTGATACTGGGGATGTCCGCCCCCGGAGTCTTGTAGCCCCTTGCCCGATGGTCCCGGGGTCGCCGAGCGACCGTCCCACTCCCCGCCCGCCCGCGGCTCTACTCCGGTGAACGAGGCCGTCCTCGGCCCCTCGCCGGAGCCGCCGCATGCCGCACCGCCACGACCTCAAGGTCTTCCTGCTCTCGAAGGACAAGCCCGCCGGGCCGCCGCGCCCCGGGCCGACGCTGGTCGTCGAGGCGCCGACGCTGGATGGGCTGCTGCCGGCCGCGAAGCGGGCGCTGGCTGACGCTGGCTTCCCGCGCGACCGGGCGATCTCGTTCACGCCGACCGGGCTCGTCGCCTACGTCGAGGACCCGGCGTGAACGAGGGCGCCGCGGCAGACCAGGCGCACGCGCGCCTGCAGGCGATCCTCAAGGCCGTCGTCGTCGGGCGCGACGTCGCCGACGCGGCGAGCCGCGAGGCCGGCGAGTCGGAGACGCTGTTCCAGAGCGCCGGCGCCCTGGTGCCGCCCTACGACCCCGAGGCGCTCTGCCTGCTGGTGGAGCACTCGAACGCGCTGCGCCAGAACCTCGACGCCTACGCGGTGAACATCGACGGCTTCGGGCACCGCCTCGAGCCGGCGATCGACTTCGAAGCCGAGGACGCCGACGCGCGGGTCGCCGACGCCATCTTCCTCGAGCGCGCCGCCGCCCGCGAGCGCGGCGAGCTCGACGCGGGCGCCGAGCTGGAGCCGACCGGCGACGAGGTCGCGGCCCGCAAGCGCGAGCTGATCCACCTCGCCCGGATCGAGCGCGCGCGCCTGCAGTCGTTCTTCGACTTCTGCTGCTTCGACCACTCCTTCGTCGACCTGCGCCGGCGCACCCGCCAGGACCTCGAGACGACCGGCAACGCCTTCTGGGAGGTGCTGCGGGACGGGCGCGGCGAGCTGGCGCGGCTCGTCTACGTGCCCTCGCACACCGTGCGGCTGATGCCCCTCGACCCGGCGCCGGTGGAGGTGCAGGACCGCGTGCAGGTCTCGCCGGTGACCTTCGAGGCCGTGCCGGCGCGCCGCCGCCTCCGCCGCTTCGTGCAGGTGCAGGGGACCGACCAGGTCTTCTTCAAGGCCTTCGGCGATCCACGGGTCATCTCGAAGCGGACCGGTGCCGTGTTCGCGAGCGCCGAGGAGCTCCGCGCGAGCCACTCGGCGGACGGCCCGGCGACGGAGCTGCTGCACTTCGCCATCCACTCGCCGCGCAGCCCCTACGGCGTGCCGCGCTGGGTGGGGGCGCTGCTCGCCGTGCTCGGCTCGCGGCAGATGGAGGAGGTCAACTACCTCTACTTCGAGAACAAGAGCGTGCCCCCGCTCGCGCTGCTGATCTCGGGCGGCCGGCTCTCGGAGTCGTCGGTGCCGCGCATCGAGCGCTTCATCGAGGAGAACCTCAAGGGGCGGGCTAACTTCCACAAGATCCTCATCCTCGAGGCCGAGGGCGGCCAGGGGGAGAACCGCGCCAAGATCGAGCTGCGCCCGCTCACCGAGGCGCAGCAGCAGGACGCGCTCTTCCAGGTCTACGACGAGCGCAACATCGACAAGGTCGGCGGCGCGTTCCGGCTGCCGCGGCTGCTCCGCGGCGAGAGCAAGGACTTCAACCGCGCGACCGCCGAGTCGGCGCTGCGCTTCGCGGAGGACCAGGTCTTCCAGCCCGAGCGCGACGAGTTCGACTACCTCATCAACCGCAAGCTGCTCGCCGACATGGGCATCCGCTTCTGGCGGTTCCGGTCGCAGACGCCCGTGACCCGTGACCCGGAGCGGATGACCGCGATGGTCGAGCGGCTTGTGCGCGTCGGCGTGCTCACCCCGGAGGAGGGCCGCTTCCTCGCCGGCGACATCTTCAACCGCGAGTTCCGCAAGATCGGCGACGACTGGACCAAGCGGCCCATCACGCTGACGCTCGCGGGCATCCAGACGGGCGTCGAGGACCTGCGCGCCCGCACCGCGAAGGGCTCGCTCCTCGACGACGCGCGCCGCCTGCTCACGCTGCGCGAGGAGCTTGCGTCGGAGGAGGCGCGGCTCGCCGACCGCCGCGTCGACCTGGCCCGCCGCTACCTCGAGGAGGGCGCCGAGCGGGTGCCCGTCCCGCGCGAGGAGTTCGACGCGTGGTTCTCGCCGGAGGCGCGCGATGAGCCCCGCTGAGCTCACTCGCGCGTGGGCGCGGCAGGCCCAGCTCGACGCCGAGCGCGGCGTGATCGCCTGCCGGATGTGCACGCGGCACGCGGGCCTCGACGAGGCCACCACCCTGTGGCGCGACGGGCAGCTGGTGTTCGCGCTCTGCGATCGGTGCGCCGCCTCCCACGACGTGCTGATGCGGCCGACCGCCGAGGGCGTCGAGGTCCGCGCGCGCGCCCGGACGCCCATCCTCGTCGGAGGTGCCCGATGAACCACCCGCTCCGCGTCGTCGCCAAGCGGCCTTGCCGCCTGGACCGCGGCGAGCTGCGCCGCGTCTCCCAGGACCGCCGGCAGCTCCTCATCGCCTACCACCTGTGCTGCCCGCGCTGCGGCTTCGTCAACGCCGTGTTCCACCAGCACCAGGGCCAGCTCATCACCGAGAGCGAGGACGGCGAGCGCGTCAGCTTCTCTGTCCCGGTGCGCTGTGTGTTCTGCAACGTGACGCTCCACGTGACGAACTCCGTCGCCGAGCTCGAGGAGGGGCCCGATGTGCGGAACGTGCGATACCGCTGACGCGCTCGCCGTCGTGGCCCGGGCGCGGCGGGTGGCGGACGCCCTCGCCGCCGAGCTGCTCCACGAGCCCGTCGCGAAGGCGATGGACCTCGGCACCCCGCGCGGCTTCGATCGCGCGGTCGCGTCGCTCGCGGCTGAGCTGCGCCGCCGGGCGTCGCGGCCCGAGCGCGACGCGGTGCGGGAGGCCGTGCGCGTGCTCGACATCGACTGGCGGCGCACGACG
>JARGGE010000341.1 GCA_029210865.1 Trueperaceae bacterium | reverse complement strand
CTTCGCCCTGGGGTGATTCTGGGGCCCCGACGCCCAGTTCGGGTGTCTGCAGGGGATCGTGCGGACCCGCGTGGGTTACAGCGGCGGGACCACCGCGGGCCCGACCTACACCAGCCTCGGCGATCACACCGAGACGACGCAGCTGGACTTCGATCCCGCGCGCACGAGCTACGCCGCGCTGTTGGCGGTCTTCTGGGCCGCTCACAACCAGACGGTCAAGTGCTCCACCAAGCAGTACATGCCGGTGATCTTCTACCACGACCAGGCGCAGCAGGCGCTCGCCGAGCAGACCAGGGCCGCCGAGGCCAAGCGGCGCGGCGGGGTGATCCACACCGAGATCCTGCCCGCCAGCGCCTTCTACCTCGCCGAGGACTACCACCAGAAGTACTACCTCCGCTCGGTGCCGGCCCTGCTCAAGGAGCTGCAGCACCACTACCCCGTCGACGCGGACCTGGTGCGCTCCACCGCGGCGGCGCGGCTCAACGGCTACATCGGCGGCTACGGCACCCTCGCGGACGCCGCCTTCCACGGCGTGCCCCTGGTGGTCGTACCGCTCGCGAGCGCGGCCGAGGACCACCAACGCCACAACGCGCTCGCGCTCGAGGCCGCCGGAGCCGGTCGCTGCGTGCTCGAGGGCGACGCGGTCGCCCTGGAGCGGGCCTGGCGCGGGCTGCTCGACCCCGAGGCGCGCGGCGCGGCCGCGGCCGCCGCCCGCGCCCGCTCCCCCGAAGGGGGCGCACGCCTGCTGTTCGACGCCCTCATCCCCCTCGCGCGCGCCGACCGGCGAGCGCCCCGCAGGAGCCGACCTTGAACCGCCACTTCCACTTCATGGGCATCGGGGGCGTCAGCATGCAAGGGCTGGCGCGCTGGTACCTCGACGAGGGCATGCGCGTCTCCGGCTGCGACGCCAGCGACGGCCCGGCGCTCGCCGCGCTGCGCGCCGCCGGCGTCGACGTCCGGGTCGGCCACGACCCGAGCCACCTGGACGAGGACGTCGACGTCCTGGTCACCACCATGGCGGTGCCGCGCGACCACCCGGAGGTCGTCCGCGCGCGCGAGCTCGGCATCGAGGTGCGGCTGCGCATCGAACTGCTCGCCGACCTCTTCCGCCGTCGCGACGCGATCGGCATCACCGGCACCCACGGCAAGAGCACGACCACCGGCATGGTGGCCGCGCTCATGCTCGCCGCCGGCGCCGACCCGTCCGTGCAGATCGGCGCCGCGCTCCCCGGCCTCACCGGCAACATGCGCCACGGCGGCAGCCGCTTCCTCGTCGCCGAGGTGGACGAGTCCGACCCCGGCTTCGCCGACCTGACCGCCTACGTGGCGGTGGTGACGAACCTCGAGGACGACCACGTGGCGGGCGATTTCGACGAGCGCCGCAACTACCACGCCTCCCTCGCCGACCTCGAGCACGCCACCCGCCGCTACGCCGAACGCGCCGAGCGCGTTCTGTACTGCGCCGACTGGCCCGGGCTCGACACCCTGCTGGGCGACCATCCGCGCGCGCTGCGTTACGGCACCGCGCTGGACGCCGACTACCGCGTCGAGGCGCTCGCGCTGCGCACCGGTGGCGCCGAGTTCGCGCTGTGCCTGCCCGACGGGCGGCGCGCGCAGGTGCAGCTGGGCGTCCCCGGCGTCCACAACGTCATGAACGCCGCCGCCGCGCTCGCCGCGGTGGACCTGGCGGGCGTCGACGTCGTCGCCGCGGCGCCGGCGCTGGCGGACTTCCGCGGGGTCGGGCGCCGCTGGCAGATCTGGGGCGAGCCGAACGGTGCGCAGGTCGTCGACGACTACGCCCACCACCCCACGGAGGTGCACGCCACCCTGACCGCGGCCCGCGCCACCGGTCGGCGCGTGCGCGCCGTCCTGCAACCGCACCGCTGGGTGCGCACCGCGCGCCATTGGCCCGCGCTCGCCGACGCCGCGGCGCTCGCCGACGAGGTGCTGGTGCTCGACGTCTACGCCGCCGGCGAGCGGGCGATCGCCGGCGTCGACGTCGACCGCATCGTCGAGCGGGTGCGCGCCGCCGGTCGCCACGCCGAGCGGCACACGCTCGCGAGCGCCACCGCCTACCTGGCCGCCACCCTCGAGGCCGGCGACCTGATCGTCACGCTCGGGGCGGGCGACGTCTGGCGCGTCGCCGAGGGGGTCGTCGCCGCGGCGGCCGCCGCGGAGGCCACGGCGGCGGCGGGGGTCGCGACCGCAGAGGTCGCGACCGCGAACCCCGCTCCGGAACGGGTCGATGGCGGGGCCTGACGCCAGCGCGCGGACGCCAAGGGTCGAGCGCGTCGACCTGGCGCGCTGGACCACCCTCAAGGTGGGCGGGCCGGCCGAGCTGTGGACGTGCGAGGACGACGCCGCGGTGCGGCGCGCCACGGAGGCTCCCTACCGGGTGCTGGGCGGCGGGTCGAACCTCCTGGTGGCCGACGCCGGCGTCCCGGAGCGGGTGGTGCGCCTCGGTCGCGCGTACGCCGACCTCGACGCGATGGACGGCAGCGCCGACGTGTGGTTGGGGGCGGCGACGCCGCTGCCCGGGCTGGTGCGGCGCGCGCAGCGCCTCGGCCTCTCCGGGCTCGAGGGGCTGCTCGGCGTGCCGGCGGTGCTCGGCGGCGCCATCGCGATGAACGCCGGCACCCGCTTCGGCGAGATCGGCGACGTGCTGCAGGAGGTCGACGCGCTCGTCGACGGCGAGGTGGTGCGCCTCGCGGCCGCCGAGCTGGGCCTGCGCTACCGCCACGCCGACCTGCCCCCCGGCGCGATCGTCCTGCGCGCCCGACTCCGCCTGGTCGCGTCGACGCCCGAGCGCGTCGCCACCGCCCTCGAGGCGGTGGACGCCGCCCGTCGCGGCCAGCCCAAGTCGCGCAGCGCCGGCTGCGCCTTCAAGAACCCACCCGGCGACGCCGCCGGGCGCCTCGTCGACGCCGCCGGCCTCAAAGGATCCCGCGTCGGCGACGCGATGATCGCCCACGAGCACGGTAACTTCGTCGTCAACCTCGGCGCCGCCACCGCGGCCGACGTCGTCGCGCTGCTCGACCTCGTGCGCGCCCGTGTCGCGGTGCCGCTCGAGGTGGAGTGGCGGCGCTGGGGCTTCCCCGACGGCGACCCCGCGGCCCAGGGTCACGGTCCCGGCGCCGAGCCCTCGCACGCAGGCGACCCGGCCGGACGCGGGTGAGGGGGGCGCGTGCGCACGTTCGGCCTCGTCGTCCTGGTCCTGCTGCTCGGCCTGGTCGCGGTCAGCCGCTTCTGGCCGACGCTCGAGCGGATCGAGGTGCTCGGGAACGAGCACCTGAGCCGCGGCGAGGTGCTCCGCGCCGCCGACCTCGCGCCGGGCGACCCCTTCTTGTGGGTGACGCGCTTCCGCACCCGCGCGCTGCTCGAGCACCCGTGGGTGCTGCAGGCGCGCGTCACGCGCCACTGGCCCGAAACGGTGGCGGTGGCGGTGTGGGAGCGGACG
>JARGGE010000340.1 GCA_029210865.1 Trueperaceae bacterium | reverse complement strand
AAGGAGGCCCCGATGACGTCCGCGTCCGACCCCACCGCCGCCCCCGCGTTCGACCTCGTGACCGACGGCGGGCTCGACGCTTTCGTCGACCTCCGGAACGACGTTCCGTTCGCCCCGTTCACCCTCAACTTCGGCCGCGAGAGCTTCCTGGCGACCGACCTGCCGCGCGACCGCTTCTTCGCGCGCCTGACCGGCGGCGGTCCGCACCCCACCACCAGCCAGCCCGCGCCCGAGGCCTTCGCTGCCCTGTACCGGGCCGCGGCGCGGCCGGTCCTGGCCGTGACGATCTCGGCCGCGCTGTCGGGCAGCCTGAACGCCGCCGACCAGGCGCGCGCGCTGGCCCCGGACGTCCCGGTGACCCTCCACGACAGCCGCACGCTTTCGGGCGCGCAGGCGCTCCAGGTGCACGCCGCGATGACCGCGCGCGCCCGCGGCCTCGACGCCGCCACCGCGATCGAGTGGATGAAGCGCGTCCACGACGAGACAGAGCTCTACTTCACGATCGACACGCTCGAGTACCTGCGCCGTGGCGGCCGCATCGGCCGCGTGCAGGCGACGCTCGGCGGGCTGCTCCAGCTCAAGCCCGTGGTGACGGTCGACAAGGAGACCGCCGCCTACGCCACCGTCGCGCGCGCCCGCTCGTGGACCAAGGCGCTGGCGGCGATCGCGCAGCAGGTGACCGACCGGCACGGCGAGGGGACGCCGCTGCGCGTGGCCTTCATGTACGGCGCCGACCAAGAGCCGGTCGAGCGCGTCCTCGAGTACCTGCGCGAGCGGCACCCGATCGTCTGGTCGGGCGTGGCCCCGGTGGGCGTGGCGCTGGCCGTGCACACGGGGCCGGTGGCCATGGGCTTGGCGGCCGCGCCCGGCGCGTGGCCGTGGGAGCGCGAGGAGGGCTGAACACCGGGCCTCGCCGTGGGAGCCGGGTCAGCCGGCCGCGGGTGATGCGGTGGGTTCCGCCGTCCGCTCGGCGCCCGCCGAGCGCACCGCCTCGACCCCGCCGAGCGGCAGCGCCGCGAGCACGAGCGCGACGACGCCCGTCACCCGGACGAGCCCCGACACCACCACGCCGTCGACCGCCGGGACGCCGAAGCCGGCCGCCAGGGCCCCGAAGGCGAGCTCCTGCACGCCCACGTTGCCCGGCGTCACCGGGAGGTAGGTCGCCAGCTGCAGCAGCACGTAGAAGGCGATCGCCTCCGCCACCCCCACCGGGCTGCCGATCGCGGCGAAGCCCGACCACAGCATCGCGCTCGCCTGGACGAAGCTGACGAGCGTCCAGGCGAAGACGCGCGCCAGGTAGCGCCGGTCGCGCAGGCTGGCGAGGGTCGCGCCCACCATCTCGGCCAGGCGCGCGTGCAGCCAGGCGAACGGCCGCCAGCGGCGCGGCACCAGCGGAAGCGCCACCAGCGCGACGAACGGCACCGCGGCGCCTAGGAGGGTGGTGCCCGCGAGGAGCCACCACAGCGGCCAACCGCCCAGCTCGGCACCCGGCACCAGCGCCGCGACCGCGACCGCGCCGAGCGCCAGGTTGAGCACCATCGCCAGCCACGGCGCGTTGACGAAGGCGGCGACGAAGTCCTGGTAGCCGACCCCGAAGCGCCGGTGCAGCTCCACCGCGCGGTAGACGTTGCCCCCTTGCGGCACGAACAGGTTGAGGAAGCGGCCGAGCACGAAGAGCCGCAGCCACGGCGCGAAGCCCACCGGGCGCTCGGTGAAGCGCACGAGCACCACGTGGAAGCGCCCGCTCTGGGCGACCAGGTAGGCGAGCTGCTGCACCACCAACCAGGCGACCGCGGCCGGGGCCAGCTCGGCGAGCGCGCTCAGCTCCTCGCCGCGGACGACCACCAGGGCGACGGTGGCGGCCACCGCGAGCGCGAAGGCGAGCCAGGGCGCCCAGCGGCGCGCGCGGGCGCCGGGGCGGCGGGGCAGGGGGGACGGTCGCTCGGCCATGCGGGAGCAGGGTACGCGGTGGTCGCCCGGGCGACCGTGGGCTGACGCGGGGAGCGGTGGCCGGCACGCCGCGCCGTCGGCGCGCTGGGTAGGCTGGCGCCATGACCACGGGCATCCACCACGTCGCCGTCCGCGTCCGCGACCTCGAGCGCTCCATCGCCTTCTACGAGCGCCACTTCGGCCTGAGCGTCGCCAGCCGCGCCACGCTGGGGAGCGGCGCGCGCATCGCCTTCCTCGCGCACCCGGCGGGCGGCGCTCAACTCGAGCTGATCGCCGGGCTCCACGACCACCTCGACGGCGACGGCCTGGTGCACCACGTCGCCTTCGGGGTGGCCGACGTCCCGGCCGCCTTCGCGCGGTTGCGTGAGGCCGGCGTCGAGCTCCTCGAGGACGCGCCGCAGACGCTCGCCAGCGGTCGCCAGCTGTTCTCGTGCCGCGGCCCGGACGGGGAGCGGCTGCAGGTCAGCGGGGGGTGAGGCGCGGGCGGCGCGGCGCTGGCCGCCGCCGCCCGCGCTCTGGTCAGCCCAGGACCGCCTCCGGCCCCTGGGTGGTGCCGGGGATCTTGAGCTTCTGGCCGACGCGGATCTTGTTGGGGTCGGCGAGGCCGTTGGCCTCGGCGATCTTCATGTACGCCGAGCGGCCGGCGCTACCGTAGTAGCGCAGCGCGATGTGCGACAGGGTGTCGCCCGCCACGACGGTGTAGACGACGTCGCCGTCGTCGGTGACGTTGAGCTTGGACGCGTCCGCGATCGCCTGGAGGCCCGAGGCGTCGACGCCGGACACACCGGGGACGCCGGTCGCCAGCGACGTGGCGCGCTCGATCTCGGCCTCGGAATCGACCGCGCCACGCAAGACGATGGTCGAGCCCCTCTGCAGCACGTCGACCGGGTTGTCCGCAGGTGGGCGTCGGCGCGCCAGCGCTCGAGCACCTGCTTCGCCAGGGCGCTGGGGTCCTCGAACGGCGCGGGGCCGGCCTTCGCGACGCCACTGCCCTCCGCGGCGCCGCCGCCCTTGGCCACGCTGGCCCCGCCCTTCGCGGGCGCCGCGGCCGCCGGGGCCGTGGCCGGCGCGGGTGCGGCCGCCGGTTCGGCGACCGTGAGGCCGGCCACGTCGACGCGCTTGATGCCGTTGATGCCGGCACCGATCGCGGTCACCAGGTTGCGGTAGCGCTCGTTGGGCACGGTGCCCGTGACGTACGCGAGCTTCTTGCGGACGTCGACCTTCAACCCGAGCGGCTTGGTGAGCTCCTGGTCGGTGAGCGCCTCTTCGAAGCGAGCTTGCGGGGATTTGCCGAACGGTCACATGTGGTGCTCCTTTCGAGGGAGGAACACCTCATCATCGCAGCGCTCCGCTCGGGCGCCGGTGCACGTGTCGTCCCGGCGATGGTGGGCGCAGCCCGGGCGGTCGCCGGGGACGCCGCCGTCCCCGGCTGCTACGGTGCAGCGAGGCCGATCCCGTAGCGCCCCGCCGCGCCCCCCGATCCGCACCGCCCCGCCCCGCACCCCCGCC
>JARGGE010000033.1 GCA_029210865.1 Trueperaceae bacterium | reverse complement strand
CGCCGACCCGGCTCGCATCGCGGCCAGCTACCCGCACCAGCTGTCGGGGGGCATGCAGCAGCGCGTCGCCATCGCCATGGCCCTCGGTGCGGCACCGGGGCTGTTGGTCATGGACGAGCCCACGACGAACCTCGACGCGACCACCGAGGCGACGATCCTCGACCTCGTCCGCGCGCTTCGTCGCAGCCACGAGACCGCGGTGCTCTACGTCTCCCACAGCCTGGCCGTCGTGGCGCAACTGTGCGACCGGGTCGCCGTGCTCTACGCCGGCGAGGTGGTCGAGGACGCCCCGGTCGCCGACCTGTACGCACGGCCCTGGCATCCGTACACGCGCGGCCTGCTCGACGCCCTCCCGCGCGTCGGCCAGGACCGCCGCACCGCGCCCGTGCGACCGATCGCGGGGCGCGCCCCCACGCAAGGGGCGCCCGCCCCCGGATGCGCCTTCGCCGACCGCTGCCCGGTCGTCGTCGCCCGCTGCCGCGAGGAGCGGCCACCCCTCGAGGACGCCGGCGTCGGTCGGCGGGTGCGCTGCCATCGCTGGCGCGAGATCGCCGCCGGCACGCTCGACCCGCGCCAGCGAGCGACGCCCGCTGCGGACGCGCCGCCGTCCACCGGCGACGGCTCGGGACCGCCGGCGCTGCGCGTGCAGGACCTCGCCAAGGGCTTCACGCTGCCACGCGGCCCGCTCGCCGCGCTGCGGGGTGAAGCGGCCCCACGCGTGCAGGCGGTGGCCGAGGCGTCGTTCGCGGTGGCTCCGGGGCGCACCCTGGGGTTGGTCGGCGAGAGCGGCAGCGGGAAGTCGACGCTCGCGCGGATCGTGGTGGGCTTGACGCCACCCGACGCCGGGCAGGTCGAGCTGCTCGGCGCGCCGCTCGCGCCGCGGCTCGAACGGCGCGACCGCGCGGGGCTAGGCTCGCTGCAGATGGTCTTCCAGAACTCGGGCGAGGCCCTCAACCCCTACCTCACGGTCACCGAGACCCTCGCTCGGCCCCTGCGACGGCTCGTCGGCGCGTCGCCCGGGGCGATCGGCGACCGCGTTCGCGCCCTGCTCGCGGCGGTGCAACTGCCGCCCGAGTACGCCCAGCGCAGGCCGGCCCAGCTCTCGGGCGGCGAGCAGCAGCGGGTGGCCATCGCGCGCGCCTTCGCCACCGAGCCGGACGTGGTCGTCTTCGACGAGTCGGTCTCGGGCCTGGACGTGTCGGTGCAGGCCGCGATCCTCGACCTGCTGACGCGCCTCCAGGACGAGCGGCGCAGCGCCTACCTGTTCATCTCGCACGACCTGGCCGTGGTGGCCTACCTCGCCGACGACGTCGCGGTCATGTACTTGGGGCGCGTCATCGAGGCGGGCCCCGCCGCCGCGGTGTTGCGGCCGCCGTACCACCCCTACACCGAGGCCCTGCTGTCGGCGGTGCTGGTGCCCGACCCGACGGCCACGGGCGAGGGCGTGCGCCTGGGCGGCGACGTGCCGAGCCCCGTCGACCGGCCGAGCGGTTGCCCGTTCCACCCGCGCTGCCCCCGGTCGCTCGGTGCGGTCTGCGCGAGCGAAGCGCCGCCGTGGCGCCACCACCCGAGCGGCACGGCGATCGCCTGCCACGTGTCGCTCGACGAGCTCAAGCGGGTGCAACCCGTGCTCTTCGCGGCGGCCGCGTCGAGCGAGGCGGCCGCGGCCGAACCCGCCGCGCCCGGCGAGGCGGCCGGCTCCGGCGGGCGCGGGGCCGGGACGTGAGCCGCTTCCTGACCCGCCGGCTGGCGTCCCTTGCGGTGACGCTGCTGGTGACGTCGCTCCTGATCTTCGGCATCACCCAGCTGCTGCCGGGCGACGTCGCCCGCGTCATCCTCGGGCGCGAGGCCAGCGAGCCCGCGCTCGCGGCGCTGCGCGAGCAGCTGGGGCTCGACCGCCCCGCGGCGGTGCAGTACCTGACCTGGCTCGCCGCGTTCGTCACCGGCGACTGGGGGCTCTCCTTCGCCACCAGCCAGCCGATCCGCCCGCTCGTCCTCGAGCGGCTCGGGAACTCGCTCATGCTCGCCGCGTTCACCTTTGCGATTGCGGTGCCGCTCGCGGTCGCGCTCGGCGTGGCGGCGGCGCTGCGCGCCGGCCGTTGGCTCGACACGGTCATCAGCGTCGGCTCGCTCGCGGTCGTCGGGTTGCCCGAGTTCGTGACGGGGTTGGTGCTCATCGAGGTCTTCGCCTTCCGACTCCGGTGGTTGCCCGCGAACGCCTCCATCGCCCCCGAGGTGGGCTTCCTCGAGGCCCTGCCGATGCTCGTGCTGCCGGCGTTGACGGCCACCCTGGTGCTGCTGGCGTACATCGCGCGCCTGACCCGCGCCACGGTGATCGAGGAGCTCGGCCGTCCGTACGTCCGGACGGCGACGCTCAAGGGCCTGCCGCCGTGGGTGGTGCTGGTGCGCCACGTGCTGCGCAACGCCTTGCTGCCGACCGTCACGGTGGTCGCGATCAGCGTCGGCTGGCTGATCAGCGGCCTGATCGTGGTCGAGAACGTCTTCAACTACCCCGGCCTCGGCCGGCTGCTGACCTTCGCCATCGACCGTCGCGACGTGCCGTTGCTGCAGGCGATCTCGCTCGTCGCGGTCCTCGCCTTCGCGCTCGCCAACCTGGTCGCCGACGTGCTGTACGCCGTGCTCAACCCGCGGATCCGACTCGCCTGAGGCCGCGGCCAGGGGCCGGCTCGCGCCGCGTGTCAAGCAGCGTACGGCACCTCGGGGGGCCCGCAGGGGTACGGTCGATCATGGACGCCGATCCCCTGCCCGCGACCCACCCCGACGCCACCTGGACCAAGGTCCTCAAGCCGGACGAGCTGCCCGAGGGGCGCGTCAAGGCGGTCGACTGCGGCCTGCGGCGCCTCTGCCTCACGCGCTTCGAGGGCCGCTACGGGGCCCTCGACCACCGCTGCCCCCACCAGGGCGGTCCGCTGGCCGACGGCAGCATCGAGAAGGGTTGGCTGCGCTGCCCGTGGCACGGGTGGGACTACCACCCGATCACCGGCCGGCCGCCGGAGGGGTTCGACGACGCCGTCCCGGCGTTCCCCGTCGAGGAGCGCGCCGACGGCGTGTACGTCGCCCTCCCGCCCGAACCCGAGGCGCCGCGCACGGTGGCGGACGCCATGGTCGAGACGATGGTGGCGTGGGGTACCCGCTGGGTGTTCGGCATGGTGGGCCACTCGAACCTCCACGTGGCCGAAGCGGTCCGTCGCGCGGAGGAGCGCGGTGACCTTGGGTACGTCGCCATCCGCCACGAGGGGGCGGCCGCCTTCGCGGCCTCCGCGTACGGCAAGCTCACGGGACGGCCCGCGGCCTGCCTCGCGATCGCCGGACCGGGCGCCACCAACCTGCTCACGGGCCTGTGGGACGCGCACGTCGACCGCAGCCCGGTGCTCGCGCTCACCGGACAGGTCGGCACGCAGGTGCTGGGCACCGGCGACTTCCAGGAGGTCGACCTGCGCGCGGCGTACGGTGGCGTGGCGGTGTGGAGCGCCACCGTGCTGCCCGGCTCGCGCCACGCCGAGCTGATGGGGCGCGCCTGGAAGAGCGCGGTCGTCGACCGCGGCGTCGCGCACCTGGTGTTCCCCGACGAGGTCGCCGGCCAGCCGTCCGACGCGGCCGCGGGCGACCCCGTCGGGCGCGTCGCGGAAGCGGGCATCCGCCCCGACCCGCGCGTGCTCGACGAGGCCGAGCGGCTCGTCGCGGCCGCCGAGCGCCCGGTGGTCGTGGTCGGCCACGGCGCCCGCTTCGACATGGACGCGGTCGTCGCCTTCGCCGAGGCGCTCGGCGCGCCGGTGCTCACGACCTTCAAGGCCAAGGGGCAGATCCCGGACGACCACCCGCTGGCTGCGGGCGTGCTCGGCCGCTCGGGGACGCCGGTGGCGTCGTGGTTCATGAACGAGGCCGACCTGCTGGTCGTCTTCGGCGCCAGCTTCTCGACCCACACGGGCCTCAGCCCCAAGAAGCGCACCATCCAGGTCGACCGCGACCGGGCGGCGCTGGCCAAGTTCCACGCGATCGACCTGCCCGTGTGGGGGGACGTGGCGCCGGTGGCGCTCGAGCTCCGCGACCGGGCCGCCGGGCGCGCGGCCGACGACCGGCAGCGTCGCGAGCTCGCCGAACGGTGGGCGCTGTGGCGGCGCGAGAAGGCCAGGCGGCGCGAGGACGACCGGGGCCACGGGCTCGGCGGCGCGGCCGTGTTCGCCGCGCTCGAGCGCCACGTGCCCCGCGATGCGGTCATGACCGTCGACGTCGGCAACAACACCTACGCCTTCGGGCGCACCTTCGAGACGCGCGGCCAGGCCGTGTTGCTGTCGGGCTACCTGGGGTCGATCGGCTTCGCGCTGCCGGCGGCGCTCGGCGCCTGGGCGGCCACGCAGGAGCCGGGGCCGTGGTTCGGGCGGAAAGTGGTGTCGGTGTCGGGCGACGGCGGCCTGGGGCAGTACCTCGCCGAGCTCACCACCCTCGTGCGCCACGGCATGGACGTCACCCACGTCGTCCTCGTCGACGGCCAGCTCGGCAAGATCAGCAAGGAGCAGCGCGGCGGCGGTTGGCCCGTGTGGCAGACCGACCTGGTGAACCCGGACTTCGCCGCGTTCGCGCGCTCGTGCGGCGCGCACGGGGTGCGCGTCGACCGCCGCGAGGACCTGGACGACGCCTTCGCGACGGCGTTGGCGCACGCCGGGCCGGCCCTCGTCGAGGTGCACGTCGACCCCGCGCTCGTATGACCGGCAGCGCCCGGCGCGCCGGGCCGAGAGGAGCCCCATGACCCCCACCCCGTCCGACGGCGCCTGGCGCCCGCTCCCCGCGCTCGAACTCGAACGCCTGCGCACCGCCCGCGCGGCGCTGCACCACGCGCTCCAGGTCCCCGCCGCGCTGCACGTCGGGCGCTTCGCGGCGCAGGCCGACCAGAGCCACACGAGCTTCGCCTGGCGCGACGACCGCTTCGTCAGCAGCGGCGACCCGGCGCTGCCGTGGGTGGCCGCGCTCGACCCGGTCGCGCTGGCGGTCGAGCTGCGCGCGACCGGCGGCGAGGGCGGTGCCCGCGCCGTCGCGCGCGTCGACCTGGAGGGACGCTCGCTCGACGAGGCGCACGCGGCTTGGCAGTCCGCGCTCGACGCCCACCTCGGCGCGGCCCCCTACCGGCGCCTGGAGGTGGAGCTGCCCGAGCACCCGGTGGCGTCCGGGGCGCGGTTCGCGCGCGACGAGCTCGCCCTGACCGCGCTGCGCGACGCCTTCGCCGACGCCGCGCTGGCCCTCGACGGCCTGCGCCCGCGGATGCGGCGGCCGTCGCCGCGGCGGGTGTGGCCGCACCACTTCGACATCGCGGTGCTCGACGCCCTCGACCCCGAGGACGCCGACCCGGAGGCGGCGCGCAGCGTCGGCGTCGGGATGACGCCGGGCGACGGCGGCGTGCCCGAGCCGTACTACTACGTCACCCCGTGGCCGTACCCCGCGGCGACGGCCCTGCCGCCGCTCCCCGCCGGGCGCTGGACGACCGAGGGTTGGGTGGGCGCGCTGCTGCCCGCCTCGGCCTTCACCGACCTGGCGGGCGACGCCCAGGAGGCGCGCGTGCGCGCCTTCCTCGAGGCCGCGTACGGCGCGAGCCGCGCGCTGCTCGAAGCGGCGGGGGCGTGACGTGGCCCACGTGCGCATGATCGCGGCGATGAGCGCCGACCGCGTGATCGGTCGCGAGGACGGCCTCCCGTGGGACGTCCCGGCGGACTACGCACACTTCGTGGCGAGCGTGCGGGGCGGGGCGGTGGTCATGGGCCGCCGCAGCTACGCCATCTTCGGGCGCGACCTCGAGGACGTGCAGGCGATCGTCGTGACCCACAGCGAGCACGCCCCCGCCGGCAGCCAGCGGGCCGGCGACGTCGAGGCCGCGCTCGCCGCCGCCGCGGCCACCGGCCGCCCCGTCTGGGTGGCCGGGGGCGCCAGCGTCTACGCCCAGGCCCTGCCGTACGCCGACGAGCTGCACCTCTCCATCGTCCCCGGCACCTTCGAAGGCGACGCCTGGTTCCCGGCGTGGGACGAGCGCTCCTGGGCCCTGGCCGAGGAGACCCCACGCGACGGCTACGTCTTCCGGCGCTACGTGCGGATCGCGGAGGACCCGTCGTGAGCCGGCGACCGGTCGCCGTGGCGCGCTGGGGCGAGCTCGCGGACCGCACGCCCGCCTACGCGCTCGTGGCGAACGTCGACCTGGTGGTCGTGCGGGTGGACGATTCCGTCTCGGTCCTCTACGGCCGCTGCCTGCACCGCGGCGCGCTGCTCGCCGACGGCCGCGTGGCCGGCGAGGACCTGGTCTGCGGGCTGCACGGCTGGGACTTCCGGGTGGCGACGGGCGTCAGCGCGTACGACCCCCGCGAGCGGCTCGAGCGCTTCGATGCCTGGGTCGAGGACGGCCAGGTGTGGGTCGACGAGGCGCAGGTCGCCGCCTGGGAGCGCGCGCACCCGCAGCCCTTCGATCGCGACGCCTACCTGGGGCTGTACGCCGACACGGCCCACCACGTCGCCGAGGAGCCCTTCGTCGCCGACATCCAGCGCCTCGCGCGCGAGGGGCTCGAGCGCACTGGGCCGCACGGCCCGACCGTGGCGATGGGCGTGCCGCGCGGCCGGCTGCCCTCGTGGGACGACCTGCAGGTGGTGACCGCGCAGTTGCGCCGGATGCCGCTGCTCGACGACGCGCCGGTCGCCACCGAGGTCACGATCGGACCGCGCGCCCGGCGGCCGCTGCGCCTCGAGATCCCGATCTTCGTGTCCGACATGAGCTTCGGCGCGCTCTCGGAACCCGCCAAGATCGCACTGGCGCGCGGCGCGGAGCTCGCCGGCACGGGGATCTGCTCGGGTGAGGGCGGCATGCTCGAGGAGGAGCGGGCCGAGAACGGCCGCTACTTCTACGAGCTGGCGTCGGGGCGCTTCGGCTACGACCTCGAGAAGGTGCGGCGCTGCCAGGCCTTCCACTTCAAGGGGGGCCAAGGAGCGAAGACCGGCACCGGCGGCCACCTCCCCGGGCGCAAGGTGACCGCCCGGATCGCGGCGGTGCGCGGGTTGGAGGTGGGTCAGGCGGCCATCTCGCCGTCGCGCTTCCCCGACTGGGACGACGTCGCCGACGTGCGCGCCTTCGCCGACGAGGTGCGCGCCGCGACCGGCGGCATCCCCATCGGCTACAAGCTCTCGGCGCAGCACGTCGAGGACGACCTCGACGCCGCGCTGGAGGTGGGCGTCGACTACGTGATCCTGGACGGCCGCGGCGGCGGCACCGGCGCCGCGCCCGCGCTCTTCCGCGACCACATCTCGGTGCCGACGATCCCGGCGCTCGCGCGCGCCCGCGAGCACCTCGACGCGCGCGGCGCGGACCACGTCACGCTCGTCGCGACGGGCGGTCTGCGCACCGCCGCGGACTTCGTCAAGGCGCTCGCCCTCGGCGCCGACGCCGTCGCCATCGCCAACTCGGCGATGCAGGCGATCGGCTGCCTCGGCATGCGCGCCTGCCACACCGACCACTGCCCGGTGGGCATCGCCACCCAGCAGGACCACCTGGTCCAGCGCCTGCACGTGCAGATCTCGGCGGAGCGGCTGGCGCGCTACCTGCGCGCGAGCGTCGCGCTCATGCAGGTGATGGCGCGCGCCTGCGGCCACGACGCGCTCTCGGGCTTCGAGCGGCGCGACCTCACCACCTTCGACCGGCGCATGGCCGACCTCACCGGGGTGGAATACGGGGGGGTGCGTCGCTGACGGCGTCGAAGGGCCGCCCGACCTGGCCGTCGGACGCCGTGGACGAGGGCCGCGACGGCAGTGCTCGTCGATTCCGCGCGCTGGGTGCCTGACCGGCGGGCTCGCTTGACCCTCCAGTTCACCGGAGACTCTAGAGTGCCATCATGACCCACGATCCGTTCGACGTCCTCGTCATCGGCGCCGGGATGGCCGGCCTCACGGTAGCTCGTCGCACGGCGAAGGCGGGCCGTCGCGTCGCCATCGTCGACACCCGTCCGTACGGAGGCACCTGCGCCCTGCGCGGGTGCGATCCCAAGAAGGTCCTCATCGGCGCCGCGGAGGTCATCGATCGGGCGCGGCGGCTCGAGGGGCACGGCCTTCACGGTGCGCCGACGCTGGCGTGGGGCGACCTGATGCGCTTCAAGCGGTCCTTCACGGACGCGGTCCCTGAGCAGCTCGAGCGCTCGCTCGGCCGTGCCGGGATCGCGACCCTGCGCGGCGCGGCGCGCTTCACCGCCCCGCACCATCTGGCCGTGGACGGGGACGCGATCGAGGCCCACCGGATCGTCGTCGCCGTCGGTTCGCGACCTCGCAGCCTCACGTTCCCCGGAGCCGAGCACGTCCGCACGAGCACGGACTTCCTCGAGCTCGAGCAGCTGCCCGAACGCATCGCGTTCATCGGCGGCGGCTACGTCTCGTTCGAGTTCGCGCACCTTGCCGCGCGCGCGGGCGCGCGCGCGACCATCTTCCACCGGCATGCCCGGGTGCTCGCCGGCTTCGACCCCGAGCTCGTCGACGAGCTCGTCCGTGCCAGCACGGCCGCAGGCATCGACGTGCGCACCGAGGAAGAGGTCCGGTCGATCGTCGCCACGTCCGCGGGGCTCGAGGTTCGCACCCGTCCGGGGGTCGCCGTCACCGTCGACCTCGTCGTGCACGGTGCGGGCCGCGTACCGGAGCTCGAGGATCTCGATCTCGACGCCGGTGGCGTCGCCGTCGATCCCGAACGCGGCGTGCTCGTCGACGCGCACCTGCGTTCGATCTCCAACCCCGCCGTCTACGCCGCGGGCGACGCCGCGGCGACCGAGGGGTGGCCGCTCACGCCGGTGGCGGTGCACGAGGCCTTCGTGGTGGCCGCCAACCTACTCGACGGCGGCACGACCACACCGAACTACGCCGGCACGCCGAGCGTCGTGTTCACGTTGCCCGAGCTCGGTCGCGTCGGTCTGCTCGCCGATGAGGCGCGCGCCCAGGGCCTCGACGTCGTCGTCCGGCGGCAACGGAGCGCAGGCTGGTACTCGGCGCGTCGGACCCGCCAGGTCTTCGCCGGGCACGCGATCGTCGAGGACCGCGCCACGGGCCGGATCCTCGGGGCGCACGTCCTCGGGGATCGCGCGGCCGACGTCATCGACGTCTTCGCGCTGGCCGTGCGCCACGGCCTCACGGCCCAGGACCTCAAGACCAGCATCCTCGTGCACCCCAGCGACGTGTCCGACGTCGCGTACATGGTCTGACGCCGTCCCGCCGGGACCCGGCGACGAAAGGACACCCCACCATGACCACCATCACCCTCTACTACTTCGACGGTTGCCCCTCCTGGACCCACGCCTGGCGCGACCTCGGGACCGTGCTCGCCGAGACCGGCCTCGACGCCACCGTTCGGTTGCGCGACGTCATGCAGCTGAGCGACGAGGAGCGCCGTGGCTTCGGCGGCTCCCCGACGGTGCACGTCGACGGCGTCGATCTCGAGGGCTACACGGGCGAGGGCGTGCTCGCCTGCCGACGCTACGCGGAGAACGGTGGGCAAGGGTGGCCCAGCCTCGAGCTGTGGCGGGCGCGCCTCGGCGGGGCCGGTGCGCGATCGGTGCGCGATGCGGATCGGTGAGCTGGCGCGCGCGACCGGCGAGACCGTCAAGACGCTCCGCTACTGGCACGACGAGGGGGTGCTCGAGGCCGATCGCTCGGAGGCGCGGTACCGGGAGTTCGCGGAGGCGATGATCGAACGCGTGGCGTTCGTGCGGCGCGCCCAGGCGCTCGGGTTCACGCTGGCCGACGTGCGCGAGGTCGTGCGGTTGCGCCGCGAGGGCGAACGGCCGTGCGCCCACGTCCGGGCGCGCCTCGAACACAATCTCGCCAGCGTCCGCGCGCGCCTCGACGCGCTCCACGCCCTCGAGCGCGAGCTCGCCGGACGGGTCGAGCGCGCGCGGGCCG
Organism: Trueperaceae bacterium; assembly: GCA_029210865.1. Classification (GTDB taxonomy): domain Bacteria; phylum Deinococcota; class Deinococci; order Deinococcales; family Trueperaceae; genus JAABTL01. The sequence continues at coordinate 3,238 of JARGGE010000033.1, read as the reverse complement.
AGCCGGCACGGCCGTGCGACGACGACTGCGTCTACCTCGACCCGCTCTCGCTCGGTGGCCGTCCTCAGGCGGCCGCCGCGTCCGCGCGCGCGTCGGCTCCGGTGACCCCGGTGAGGAAGGCCAGGTAGGTCGGCACCAGCGGCAGCACGCAGGGCGACAGGAACGAGAGCACGCCCGCGGCGGCCGAGACCAGCAGACCCGGCGCCGCCCCGGCGAGCGCCCCCTCGAGGCTCCCCAGCGAGGCGAGGTAGGGCGCGAGCCGGGCGAGCTGCCCCGACAGCAGCAGCAGCCCGACCGCGACGAGCAGCCAGCCCGCGAGCCGCTCGCCGCGGTCGCCGAAGCGGCGTGCGAGCGAGGCGGTGGGCGCGAGCCAGGCCAGCGCGAGGAACGGCAGCGCGAAGCCGAGCGCGTAGGCGCCCAGCAGCAGCGCGCCGCGGCCCGCGTCGCCGCCGGTGCTGGCGAGCGCCAGCACGCCCGCCAGCACCGGCCCGACGCAGGGGGTCCAGCCGACGCCGAAGGCGAGCCCCACCACCGCGGACCCGGCGTAGCCGCCCGGGTGGCGCGCGACGCGCACGCGGGCCTCGCGCTGCAAGAACGGGAGGCGCAGCACGCCGGCGAGGACGAGGCCGAAGGCGACGAGCAGCACCCCGGCGACGATCCGCAGCGCGCGATCGTAGACGAAGAAGAGCTCGCCGATCAGGCCGGCGCCGAAGCCCAGCGCCACGAACACGAGCGACATCCCGAACATGAAGGCGGCGCCGTGGGCGACGCGGTGCGCCGTCGCGCGAGCGCGAGCGCGCGAGGCCGTCATGGCGACCAGTCGACGCCCAGGGCGCTCGCGAGCTGCGTGGCCAGCGCCGAGGCGTCGAGCTCGCCGACGTAGGTGCCGCGCAGGACGCCGTCGCCGTCGACGAAGTAGGTGGTCGGTAGGCCGCCCGTCCGCAGCCGGCGCAGCACGTCGAGCGTGGGCTCGAGCCCGGGCTCGCGGCGATCGGGATCGACCAGGGTACGCAGCGCGAGCCCTTGCGCGGCGAGGTACTCGGTCGCCACCGCGGCCGTCTCGCCGGCGTTCAGGAGGAGCAGCACGACCCCGTCGTCCGCCAGGTCGGCGGCTGCCCCAGCGAGCAGCGGCAGCTCGGCGCGACACGGTGGGCACCAGCTGGCCCACACGTTGAGGATCAGCGGTTGCCCGCGCAGGTCGGCGGCGCCCACGAGCACCCCGTGCTGGTCGCGCAGCTCGAAGCCGGGCAGCGGGGCACCGACGCGTTGGGCGAACCCCACGCTCGTGAGCACGGCGAGGAGCACGAGCGGGAGGAGGTGCCGAAGCAGCAGCGGTCGGACCGTCACCTCAGTTCCCTTCCGCGCCCGCCGGGCGCCGGATCTCGGTCTCGGGGCGGAAGGCCGCCCACGCGAACCAGAGCGTGTTGTCGTGGGCCACGGCCTCGAGGACCTGGCCGGCGAGCGGCCCCGAGCGCGCCCGACCGGTCACGTCCCAGAGGCTGCCGGTCTCGGCATCGACGAAGCCGTCCGCGGTCGCGGTGAAGGTGAGGCGGCGGCCGTCAGCTTCGGGGCGGAAGACCCCCACCGACCCCACGTCCGCCGCGTTCGCGATCACCGCGGCGCCGAGGGCGGTCGCGGTGCCCGCGTCCCACAGGAGGACCAGCGGCGCGCCCCCCACGTCGTCGTGCACGACGCGGGTCGCGGCGAGGTGGTCGAACGAGTAGGCGACCGGTTCGGCGCCGTCGACCGTGATCACGCGCGCCTTGGGCTCCAGGCGACCGTCGGCGGTGCCGCGGAACAGGAAGGCGGGGGACCCGATCTCGTCGTAGCCCACGTAGGGGTTGCGACCGTACGCCCGGTTGAAGCCGGTGTCGCGGCTCAGGACCAGCGCCTCGGGCTCCGCGGCGCGCGCGTCGGCGAAGCCGACGATCTGGGCCGGATAGCGCACGAGCACCTCGCCCGTGAGCTCGCCCACGCCGCCCTCGCCCGTGAGCTGCGACCAGAGCGTGAAGGTGGTGTCGTCGAACATCAGCAGGTTGGAGTGGTAGAGCAGCCCGGAGACGCCGAAGGTGACGTCGACCGCCTGTGATGGCGCCTCGCGCCCGGTCTGGCGCGCGAACGCCGCCGCGAGGTCGGCTGGGGTGTCCTGCACCCGCACCGTGGTGTTCCCGGGCGCCCGGAGCGCGGCGAGCTGCTCGTCGCTGACGAGGACGCGGCGGTCGAAGGCGAGCGCGCTGTTGCACAGGGGGCAGAAGGTCACCGCGATCGGCACCCCGGCGAGGGTGTCGTTGGCGATCTCGTGCCAGGTGAGCACCTGCAACGGGTAGAGGCGCGCCTCGCCGCCGACGCGCATGAGGATGACGGGCTCGAGGTCGCCGAGCCACTCGGTGGCGGCCTCCTGGGTCACGAAGACGGGGTCGGGGGACCCCTCGGCGACGCCGGTGAGGCCGCGGAACCCGATCGCGGGGATGCCTTGGGGGGGCGGTCCGCCGCTCAGGATGTCCTCGATCGGGAGGATCGCCCGCTCGGTCGGCACGCGCAGGCCGCGGAGGGTGAGCTCGGAGATCGCGAGCGCGCTGGTGGCCATCAGGGCGAGGCCGGTGACGGCGAGCGTTCGCGACCAACGGCGACGGGTACGGGTGGGGCGCGGATGGCGGGTCATGGCGCCAGGCTAGGGACCGGTGCCGCGTCCGTCGGTACAACCTGCGACGCGAGGCACCGCCGCCAGGTGGCGTGGGGACGCGAGCGGTCCGTCGAGGCGACGCCCCGCTCGGCGTCGTGGACCGCGGTTGCGGGGGCCGCCGGAGCGCTCACGCGAGGGCGCCGTAGGTCCAGGCGACCACGAGCCCGAAGACGAGGTGCCCCATCAGGATGCCGACGACCGCCATGGCGCCGCCTTCGGATTCGGGCTTGCGGGGGTGCATGCGGGTTATCGCGGGCATCATCACCGCGGCGACCACGCCGTGGGCCAGGCCGAGCGCGACGCCGCCCGCCCAGTTCGGGCTGCCGAGCCCCCACGACCACAGGAGCGCGTAGACGATGGCCAGGACCGCGCCCATCATCACGTGCATGGCGGCGCCGAGGGCCTGGGCGGCGCCGCCGGGGGGCACCACCATCGTGCCGAGCATGCCGGTCATGTCCATCTTGGGCATGCCCATGCGCGGCGCCATGAGCATGAGCATCGTCATGACGACGGTGCCGAGAACCCCTGCGAGCAGTGCGGCCGAGACGTTCATCG
>JARGGE010000339.1 GCA_029210865.1 Trueperaceae bacterium | reverse complement strand
ACCTCTACCGCGACCGGCTGCGGCCGCCCTCCCACTTCCTCGCCGACGGCGCGGTGGCCGACGTGGTCGCGCTGGCGCGCGACCTGGCACACCTGCGCGACGGGCGTGGCATGGAGACGCTCGCGGCCGCGTGGGCCCGCCGCGAGGCGGCCGACCGGTTCGGCGCCGAGCGTGTACCCGACGCGACCCCGGTGCGGCTACCGATCGCCGTCGGGCCGGCCGGGGCGGCCGGAGCCCCGCGGTAGACTGCCGCGAAAGCGCGGCCACGCCGACGAGCGCACCGCGTCCAGGAGGACCCCCGTTGCGACCCATCGATCTCCAGGCCGTCCAGGGCGAGCTCGACCGTCGCCTGGGGCTGCTGGTCTACCTGCACCTCGAGACCACCACCGGCTCCTACACGGCGCTGGGCCCCGAGAAGAAGCCACCGGTCATCGTGTTCGTCCGCAACGCGCGCATCACGTACCAGCGCGGCGTCGTGACCGGGTCGGGCCCGTACCGCGTCGGCCTCAAGCTCGAGGGCGGCTGGGTGTACGCCGAGGGCCTCACCGACTTCGAGGTGAGCGAGCGCGACGAGCTCCTGCTCGCCGGCCTCGACCCCGAGGGTCAGCTCACCGTGGCGCTGCAGGTCTCCGAGACCCCCTTCCGGGAGGCGTGACCGTGGCCGAACCCGTCCCCTTCGTCCCGAGCGACGAGCGCGCGCTGCTCGTCGTCCTGCCGCACCCCGACGACGAGACCTTCTCCACCGGCGGCACCCTCGCCGCCTGCCACGACGCCGGCGTCCCCACCGTCTACCTCTGCACCACCTACGGCGACATGGGCCGCCGGATGGGGCGCCCCGCCTTCGCGCACCGCGAATCGCTGCGCGACGTCCGCCAGCGCGAGCTGGCCGAGGCGTGCGCCGTCCTGGGCACCGAGGTGCGCTTCCTAGGGCTGCGCGACAAGTGCGTCGAGTTCGAGGACCCCGCCGACATCGCCGGACGCATCCGCGCGGTCATCGACGAGGTGCGCCCCTCGACGGTGGTGACCTTCTACCCCGGCCACGCGGTCCACCCCGACCACGACGCCACCGGCTGGTTCACCCAGCTCGCGGTGCGCGGGCTGCCCGCCGGCGAGCGCCCCCGGCTGCTCGCGGTCGCGGTGGGGGACCTCAAGACGAACATCGCAGCCCTGGGCGAAGCCGACGTGGTCTCCGACATCGCCGCGACCAGCGACCGCAAGGTCGAGGCGCTCAAGGCCCACCGAAGCCAGACCGAAGCGATGTTCCTGCGTTGGGACGCCGACCAGGAGCAGGCCTTCCAGGAGCGCCTGCTCAAGGGCGAGCGCTTCTACCTGCTCGACCCCGACCTGGTCACCGCGTACGAGCGGAGCCGCACGTGAGCGCCGGCGCCGCCGGCGGCTCTACCGGCGACCCCGGCACGGACGCCGTCCGCCTGCTCCCCGCCGACCTGCGCGCGCGCTACCGTGAGCTGCTCGCGCGCTGGGTCGCGCTGCCCTCGGTCGCCGCCGAGGGGCGCGCGCAGCAGGCCACGGCCGACACGGTCGCCGAGGAGCTGCGCGCCCTCGGGCTCGACGTCGAGGTGCACGGCACCGCGGGCGCCCCGGTGGTGTTCGCCGAGAAGCGCGTCGCCGGCGCGCCCACCGTCCTCTTCTACAACCACTACGACGTCCAGCCCGCCGACCCCCTCGAGCTGTGGACCGCCGACCCCTTCGTCCTGGACGAGCGCGAGGGCAAGCTGTTCGGCCGCGGAGCCACCGACGACAAGGGCCAGCTCGCCTCGCGCGTCGTCGCGCTCGAGTGGCTCAAGCGCCGGCACGGCGGCGAGCTGCCGGTGGGCGTGCTGTTCGTGGTCGAGGGCGAGGAGGAGGTCGGCAGCCCCAACATGGGCGCCTACGTCGAGGCGCACCGCGAGCGGCTGCGGGCCGACGCCTGCGTCTGGGAGTTCGGCGGCGTCGACGCCCGCGACCGACCGCACCTGATCAGCGGCCTCAAGGGCATCGTCACGGTCGACCTGCACGTGCGCACCGGGGCCTTCGACCAGCACTCCGGCCTCGGACCGGTGGTGCCCAACGCCGCCTGGCGGATGGCGGCCGCGGTCGCCAGCCTGCGCGACGCCGAGGGGCGCGCGCTCGTCGCCGGCTTCTACGACCGGGTGCGGCCGGCCACCGCGGCGGAGGCGGCGTACGTCGCCGCGACGCCGCGCGACGACGACGTCGTGGCCGAGCAGATCGGCGTCGAGCGCTTCCTCGGCGACGCGACCGGCGCAGAGTGGCAGCGGCGCCTGCAGCTCGAGCCGGTGATCAACGTCAACGGCATCCACTCGGGGTACGGCGGCCCGGGCATGAAGACGGTGCTGCCGGTCGAGGCCTCCGCCAAGCTCGACGTGCGCCTGGTGCCCGACCAGGCCCCCGACGAGATCTTCGGCCTCCTCCGCACCCACCTCGACCACCACGGCTTCGGCGACGTCGTCGCCACGCTCGCGGAACGCCCCGAGCACCCCTCGCGCGTCGACCCCACCCACCCCTGGGTGCAGCACGCCGCGGCCGCGCTCGAGGAGGCGTACGGCACCCCGGCGGTGGTCGCGGTCAGCTCGGGCGGCTCCGGTCCGCTGCACCCGTTCGTCGACGTGCTCGGGCTCCCCGTGATCATGATCGGCGTCGGCTACGCGCAAGGGCGCGCCCACGCCCCCGACGAGAACGTCCGCTGGGTCGACGTCGAGCGGGGCACCTACGCGACGGTGCGCACGATCGAGCGGTGGGCGGGGCTCGAAGCGCCGGCCTGAACCGACGCGCGGTCAGCGCCGCGCGAGCAGCTCCCCCGCCGGAAGCCGCGCGCGCCCACCACCAGCAGCACGGCCGCCGCGCCCCAGAACACGGCGCCCAGGGCGACGGCGAGCGCGCTCGACAGCACCAGCACGCCCGCCGCCTGCCCCACTACCAGCAGCACGAGCGGGAGCACCACCACGCCGCCGATCTGGTAGGCCTCCTGGAACGTGTTCACGCGCGCCGAGACGAGCACCGTCGCACCCAACCCCAAGGCCGCCACGGCGGGCGCCACCCAGAGCGCCAACACCCACCACATCGCGGTCGGGAAGAACACCCGACCCATGACCGGCCAGGCCGCGACGTTCGCCACCACCGCGTAGAGGACGAAGCCACCCCACGCCACCACGAGGGCGGGCACGAAGCCGGTGAGCAGCTTGGCGAGGAGCAGCTCGGCATCGCCCGTCGGCGTGTAGAGCAGCGCCTCGAGCGTGCGGCGCTCCTTCTCGCCGGCGAAGGCGTCGGCGGCGATGACGCTGGCCACCATGAGCGGCACGATCAGGAACATCGGCGCGAACAGGTAGACCAACAACAGCTTGACGATCGTCTGGGCCTCGTCGAGCCCCGCGAAGCGGGCGGTGAAGCTCGCGGGCAGCCGCTCGAGCATCGCGCCGAGGTCCGAGGTGCCCGGGACGTTGACGAAC
>JARGGE010000338.1 GCA_029210865.1 Trueperaceae bacterium | reverse complement strand
GGACCATGGCCTTGACGTGCGCGACGAGCTCCGCGGCCTCGGCCGGCGTCCGCCCCTCGATCGCCGCGGCCATCAGCGCGGCCGAGGCTTGCGAGATGGCGCAGCCCTGACCCTCGTACCGGGCCGCCTCGATGCGGCCATCGGCGAGCCGCAGGGTCAGCCGCAGCTCGTCGCCGCAGGACGGGTTGATCCCCTCCTGATCGGCGTCGGCGGGGTCGAGGACGCCACGGCGATGGGTGCTGCGCGCCTGCTCGAGGATCGCCGCTTGGTAGAGCTGCGTCAGCGCGCTCACGCCAGCGCCTCGCCCGGTCGCGGCGCGTCGGTGGCCACGCTGACCGCGTCGCCGGCGAAGAAATCGCGCACGCGCGCGACGGCCGCGACGAAGGCGTCGACCTCGTCGCGGGTGGTGTAGAGCCAGAAGCTCGCGCGCGCCGTCGACGCGACGCCGAGCGCCTTCATGAGCGGCTGCGCGCAGTGGTGGCCGGCGCGGACGGCGATGCCCTCGGCGTCGAGGAAGCTCGCGACGTCGTGCGGATGGACGCCGACGACGTTGAACGGGACGATGCCGCCGCGATCGTCACCGCGCGGGCCGTAGGTCTCGACCCCGGTGAGCGCGTCGAGCCCCGCCAGCGCCTGGGTCGCGAGGGCCCGGTCGTGAGCCCAGATGTTCTCGAGCCCGATCGCCTCGAGGTAGTCGAGCGCCGCCGCGAGGCCGATCGCCTCGGCGATGGCCGGCGTCCCCGCCTCGAAGCGCATGGGGATGTCGGCGTACGTGCTGCGGTCGACCTCGACGCGGCGGATCATCTCGCCGCCGCCGAGGAAGGGTGGCAGCGTCTCGAGGACGTCGGGGCGCATCCAGAGCGCGCCGATGCCGGTCGGACCGCCGACCTTGTGCCCCGAGAAGGCGTACGCATCGACGCCGCTGGCGACCACGTCGACCGCGACGTGCGGCGCGGCCTGCGCGCCGTCGACGACGAACAGCGCGCCCACCGCGTGGGCCGCGTCGGCGATCCTTCGCAGCGGTTGCTCGTAGCCGAGCACGTTCGAGACGTGGAAGGTGGCGACGACCTTGGTGCGGGGGCCGATCGCGGCCTCGAGCGCGTCGAGGTCGACGCGCCCGTCCGCGCTCAGGCCGACCCCCTTGATGACGACGCCGCGGTCCTGGGCCAGCAGGTGCCACGGCACCAGGTTCGCGTGGTGCTCGGCGACGCTGACGAGCACCTCGTCGCCCGCCTGCAAGCGGCTGCGGCCGTAGGCGTGCGCGATCAGGTTCAGCGCCTCGGTGGCGTTGCGGGTGAAGACGACGCCGCGCGGGTCGGGGGCGCCCAGGAAGCGCGCGACGCGCGCCCGGGAGGCCTCGTAGCGTTCGGTGGCCTCGGCCGAGAGCGTGTGGGCGCCGCGGTGGACGTTGGCGTGGTGGTGGCGGCGGTAGTCGTCGATGGCGGCCATCACCGGCTCGGCCATCTGCGCCGACGCCGCGCTGTCGAGGTAGACGAGCGGGCAGTCGTTCACGCGCCGCTGCAGGATGGGGAAATCGCGCCGCAGCGCGGCGACGGTCGCGTCGGTCATGCGGTAAACGTAGCACGAGCCGACGGCGCCCCCCGGTCGTGGGGCGGCGCCGACACGGGCGCCTCCCGCACCTCGCGTACACTCGATGGGTGCGCGTCCGCACCCTTCGGCAGCTCCACTTCCGCAACCTGACGACGCCGCTGCTGTCCTTCGAGCGCGGCGTCACGGCGGTCGTGGGCGCCAACGCCGCCGGCAAGTCCAACCTGATCGACGCGCTGTACCTCGGCTGCACCGGATCGATGCCCGGCGGCACGATCGCCGAGGCGCTCCGCTTCGGCGAGACCGGCGGCTTCGTCCGCGCCGAGCTCGAAGCGGGCGACGCCGTCCACGAGGTGGAGATCGGCCTCGCGCCCGGGCGCAAGGTGCTGCGGGTCGACGGCCAGGCGGTGCGCGCCGCCGACGTCGCCCGCTTGGGCGGCGCGGTGAAGGTCGCGCCCGAGGACGCCGACCTGATCCACGGGCCGCCGGCCGGCCGGCGCGGCTTCCTCGACGACCTGCTGGCGCGGCTGTCGCTGCGCTTCGCGCTGGTGGCCCGCGAGTATCATCGCGTCGTGGAGCAGCGCAACGCCCTGCTCAAGCGCCCCGAGGCCGCAGCGACGCTGGCGGCCTGGGACGGCCGCTTCCTCGAGCTCGGCGGCGAGGTCGAGGCCGTCCGTGGACGCGCGGTCGCGCGGCTCGCCCCACTGGCTGCCGAGGCCTACGCGACGATCGCCGCGGACGGGAAGCGCCTCGACGTAGCGCTGCGCCGCGCAGCCGGTGAGGCCCCGCTCGACGAGGCGCTCGCGCGGGCGCGGGCCGAGGAGCTCGCCCGCGGCGCGACGTCGGTCGGCCCCCACCGCGACGACCTCGACCTCGCCCTCGACGGCCGCTCGGTGCAGGCCTTCGGGTCGCGCGGCGAGGCCCGGACGGCCTCGCTGGCGCTGCGCGTCGCCGAGTTCGCGCTGCTCGAGGAGCGCCACGGCACGCCGCCGGTGCTGCTCGTCGACGACGTCTCGGCCGAGCTCGACGAGGGGCGCCGCAGCTTCCTGATCGACCTCGCGCGGCGCGCGCCGCAGGCGATCGTGACCGGGACCGACGTGCCCGTCGGGGCCGATCGCGTCTGGCGGGTCGCGGATGGGCGGGTGACGAGCGGCGATGGCTAGGCAGCACGTCCGCGATCTGGTCGGCGAGGCGCTTCGACGCGGCGGCCTCAAGCGTGGCGTCCGCCGCGCCGAAGCCATGCTGCGCTGGCCCGACGTGGTGGGGCCGGCCGTCGCGCGCTTCGCTCGGGCCGTCGCCCTGCACCAGGGCACGCTCGTCGTGGAGGTCGCGGACACCGAGACCGCCATGCACCTCGGCCTCCAGCGCCAACGGCTCCTCGACGCCTACCGCGCCCGCTTCGGCACCGGCGAGGTGCGCGACCTCCGCTTCCGCGTCGGGGGCGGCCCGCCGCCCGCGGTCGCGCGCGCCGCGCCGCCGCCGGTCGCCGTCGACCCGGCCGAGGTCGCTGCGCTGGCCAACGGCCTGGACACGCTGCCGGACGCCCTCACCGCGCCCGCCGGCGCCGCCGGTCTGGCGCTGGCCACCGGCCGCGCGCGCCGGCGCGCCGCGGGCTGGCGCCCCTGCCCGATCTGCGGTGCCCTCGCCGACCCCGAGGTGCGGGCGGTCGCGCCGCCCGAGTTCGCCTCGTTGGTCGCGGACGCGGGCCCGCGGCTGTGCCCCGCGTGCGCGCGGCAAGCGACCGCCCCGAAGGTCGCGGACGCCGCCGCCCGCCTCCTGGTGGCCCCTGGCACCGCCACCCCCGCCCTCACCGACGACGAGCTCCTCACCCTGGTCCGAGACGATCTGGCCGCCTCGCCCTTTAGCGGTGAGGGCCACCGCAAGGTGTGGGCCCGGCTCCGGGTACTGAAGGATGTCC
>JARGGE010000337.1 GCA_029210865.1 Trueperaceae bacterium | reverse complement strand
AGCCCGTCCGGCTGCGCCACGTGTCGGCCCGCGTCGCGGGCCTGCGCGGTGCCTGCTGGCGGTCGCGATGGCCGTCCTGGTCGGTGTCGCCTGGGACGCTGAGCCCACGCGCTACGTGCACCGGGAGGCCGGTCCGCGGCCGGTGGACGCGGGGACGGCGCCCGCCGGTGCGCCGCCCGACGTGCTCCTGGTCGCCTTCTCGGGCCGGTGCGCGCTCACCAGCTGCCACCCACCCGACCAGAACGCCGACGCCCTGGCCGTCGCGCTGGTGCCGGCGGCGCTGGCGGCGTGGCGCGAGGCGGGCGTCGAGGCCGAGGCCTGGACCTACCGCGCGCACCTCGACGACGACCCCGTCCTGGGGCGCGGCTTCGCCTCGGCCCTGGCCGACGTCGACCGAGCCGTCCGGGAGGGCCGCCTCGGCCCCGGGTCGGCGACCCGCGCGGTGCTCCTCGGGTACTCGCACGGCACCCAGTTCGCCAACCTGCTCGCCTTCGAGCGGCCCGACGTGCCGTTCGCGTCCTCGGTCATGCTCGACGCGATCTGCCTGGGGTTCGACGACGACCATGCGGCGGGCCTGGTGACGGCCCTGGCGCCCGGCGCAGCTCCCTGGCCGGCCGAGGGCCCGTACCAGGTCGGCTGCGACGTGCTCCGGGCGCCGGGCGTCATCGGGCACCTCGACCTGGGCGACGTCGTCCCGTGGAACGTGGAGCGGTCGCTGGAGGTGCGCACCGGCGGGCAGGCCGTCGGGCTCGTGCGCGACGCGCGCCACAACCGGCGCCCGGACGGTTCGCGCACGGGGATCGTGACCGCGGACCTGCCCGACCTGCCCGACCTGCGCCACCAGCGGGTCGACGAACCCGACGGCGCGGCCTTCGCGGTCTGGGTGCCGTGGGTGCTCGAGGCGGGTGGAGGCGCTGAGGTCGATCGCGCGCGGAGGGGCCGGATCGATGGTCGTCCTGACGATCCTCGAACGAGGTGTGATAAGACAACTTATCACACGCAGCCGCCGCGCCTACCGGTGGGCAGCGCCACACGGACCGTCAGCCGGAGACGCCGTACCCCCCGAGGATGTCGCTCGAGTAGGTGTTGATGCGCGCGATCATGTCGTGGCGTTCGGTCTCGGTGAGCTCGAACTCCTCGAGCGTCTCGAACAGGTGGTCGACGAACTTCTGGAAGTGCTCGCGGCCGATCCCACGACCGCGGTGCGCGTGCGCCAGCGAGCGCCCGACGTACCCGTCCGGTCCGCCGAGCGCCATCGAGAACACCAGGCGCTCCATCTCGAGCAGCTTGGGCAGGTCGGCGTGCTCGAAGAACGGCGCGAGGTCGGGGTCGGCGAGCACGCGGTCGTAGAAGGCGTCGACCAACGACGCGACGGTGTCGGCACCGCCGATGCGCTCGAACGGAGTCGTCCGGGGTTCGTTCATGGCGTGGTGCGCCTCCTTCGCCGTGCGTCGCTCCAGCATGACCGCCCGCGACCGACGGCGGCAAGGTCGTGGGTCCCGGACGCGGCTTCAGGCGCGCTTCAGCCACGGCGGGTACCGTCGCCCGCATGGTCGCGCTCGCCGCCCTCGCCCGCTCGGTCGCCCGCGCGCTGACCGCGCCCGTCGACGGCGCCTCGCTCGCCGTGGTGCGCTTCGCGTTCGGCGCCATCGTCGTCTGGGAGGTGTTCCGGTACGTCGACCGCGGCTGGATCGCCCGCTACTACCTGGACGCACCCATGCAGTTCACGTACCTGATCGCGCCGTGGCTGCGCCCGCTCCCGGGCATCGGCATGTACGTCGGCTTCGGCGTGCTTGCCGTCGCCGGACTCGCCCTGGCGGTGGGTGCGTGGACGCGCATCGCGGCCGCCGTCGTGGCGCTCGCCCTCGCGTACGCGTTCTTGCTCGAGCAATCGCGGTACCTCAACCACGGCTACCTGATGGTGCTCGTCGCCCTGCTGCTGGTGGTCGTGCCCACCGGACGCACCTGGAGCGTCGACGCCCGGAGGCGCGGCCGCGACCGACCGGCACCCTTCTGGGCGGTCGTGGCGCTCCGCTTCCAGGCCGGCGTGGTCTACGCCTTCGCCGGCCTCGCCAAGATCCACCCCGACTGGCTGGCGGGCCGTCCGCTCGACCGCTGGCTGCGCGGCCACGACGCCGTCCCCGTGCTCGGGTGGGCGACCTCGCTGCCCGCCGCACCGCTCCTGTTCGCGTGGGGCGGCCTGCTCCTGGACCTGCTCGCCGTGCCGCTGCTGCTGTGGCGGCCCACCCGACTCCCCGCCTTCCTCGCGCTCGCCGCCTTCCATGCCAGCAACGATCAGCTGTTCTCGATCGGGGTCTTCCCCACCCTCGCCGTCGCGCTCACGACGGTCTTCTTCCGACCCGATTGGCCGCGAGCGCTGCGCTGGACGCGCCTCCGCACGACGCCGGCCGTTGCCGCGCCCCGCACCGTGCGCGTGGCGCGCCGCACCGGCCTCGCCGAGTCGGCCGCGCTCGCCTTCGCGGCGGTGTTCGCGGTGGTGCAGGTGGCGCTGCCGCTGCGCCACCACGCGTACCCCACGGACGTGACCTGGAGCGAGGACGGCCGCCGCTTCGCCTGGCGCATGATGCTCCGCTCCAAGCAGGGCGACCTCCGCCTCGTCATCGTGGACCGCGACGACGGCTCGTCGCGCACGGTGCACGCCCGCGACCTGGTGGCCTCGTGGCAGCACGGGCAGGTGAGCACCCGCCCCGACCTGATCCAGCAGCTCGCCCACGACGTCCACCGCAGCGAGGCCACGGCCGGTCGCGACGTCGCGGTCCACGCGCTCGCCTTCGTGGCGCTGAACGGGCGTCCGCCGCGGATGCTGATCGATCCGACGGTCGACCTGGCGGCGACGCCGCGAACATGGGCGAACGCGCCCTGGGTGCTGCCGTACCGACCCTAGGCCGAGGACGCCGCGACGTCGGCGCGTGGTGCTGCGCGTGGGTCGTCGCGGCGGATGCCGAAGACGCGGCTCACGCCGGCGTCGGTCGTGACGCCCCACAGCGTGTCGGCCACCTCGAAGGTCGCCTTCTGGTGGGTGATGAGGACGAACTGCGTCCCGCGGGCCGCCAGGGCCTCCACGAACCCGCAGAAGCGCCGGATGTTGGCCTCGTCGAGCGGGGCGTCGACCTCGTCCAGGACGGCGATCGGTAGACCTTCCCCGTCCCCCGCCATGAGCGCGAACAAGAACGCGAGCGCGCCCATCGAGCGCTCCCCGACCGACAACAGGTTCAGCGACTGGGTGCGCTTGCCGGGGGGCTGCAGGCGGATCCGCACCCCCACGGGGCGCGGTCCCTCGTGCTCGACCTCGATCGCGCCGACCGCGGTCGGCCCGAACAGCTGCCGGACGTGCTCGGCGAACCCCTCGCGCAGGCCGTCGAGCGCGGTGCCCAGGCGCGCGTTGGTCTCGGTGTCGATCGTGTCGAGCGTCCCCGCGAGGGCCTCGACCGCTTCGGCCGCGTCGGCCGCCTCGGACTC
>JARGGE010000336.1 GCA_029210865.1 Trueperaceae bacterium | reverse complement strand
CCTTCGCCTACCGCGTGCGCGACCCGGTGAGCGTCGGCCGCTTCGAGTCGGTGCTGGTGCCGGTGATCGTCGCCGAGCTCGCGGCGTCGCGGGCGACCTTCTACGACGGCGGTCTGGGCACCGAGGCGCTGCGCGCGATCCGGCTGGTGAACGACACCGAGCTGCACCTGGCCGCCGGGCCGGTCACGTTGTTCGACCCCGGCGGCTTCGCGGGCACGGCGCTCCTGGCCGACGTGCCTCCCGGCGAGGAGCGCTGGCTGAGCTACGCGGTCGACGTCGGCGTGCACGTGACGCTCGAGACCGCCGGCGTACCCGAACGGCTGACCTCGGTCCGGCTGCGCGGCGGCCTCCTCGAGACCGAGTACCGGCTGCGGGTCGAGACGACGGTGCGCGTCGCGTCGCCCGACGACGCGCGCTTCCTGGTCGTCGAGCTCCCCCGCCGCGCCGGCTTCGACGTGGTGGCGCCGACGCCCGCGCCGGTCGAGACCGCCGCCGCGCTCCGCTTCGGCATCGCGCTGGTCGCCGGCGAGGGCGCGGTGCCCGCCGACGAGGCCATCCCGACCCACGCCACGTGCGACGCCGGCGGCGCCTGCACCCTCACGGTCGCCTTCGAGCGCACCGAGCGGCGCACCCTCACGCTGGCCAACGTCGACGCCGGGCGGCTGCTGGTGTTCCTCGAGAACCCCGACCTCGACGCCGGCGACCGCGCCGTCCTCGAGGACGTGGTGGCGCTCCAGCAGCGCTTGGCGCAGCTCGCGCGCGACGTCGGGGACGCCCAGACGCGCCTCGACGCGGTCTTCCGCGACCAGGAGCGCGTCCGCCAGAACATGGCGGCGCTCGACCGCAACAGCACCCTCTACCGCCGCTACCTCGCCGACCTCGAAGCGCAAGAGGACGAGGTCGACGTCCTGGACGCACGGCTGGCGGCGCTCGCGACCGAACGCCGCGGCGTACAGGTGGAGCTCGACCGGCTGATCGAGGGCCTGGGCGACGGCGACTGAGCTGGGCCCCGTCCCTCGCCGGGGCAGACATCCGACCCTGGAGCGGAGCGTCCAGAACCGTCAGCATGATGGTCGAGGACCCGTTCATCCGTGGTTCGGAGAGGGGACGGCACCATGCGTTCGCTGGTCGTGGGCGTCGGCGATTGGGAGAAGGGCGATGAAGCCGCCGCCCTCGAGGTCGCTCGTCGGGTCGCCGAGTCGGCGCCAGAGGGCGTGACGGCGATCGGATGGGAAGGCTCCGCGATCGACCTGATCGATCGCTGGAAGGGGTTCGACCGGGTGGTGCTCGTGTGCGCCGCCGGTCCCGACACCAAGGAAGGGCACATCGTCCCCATCGCGCTCGGGCCCGAGGTCGCGCACGCCTGCCCGGACGTCGCGCGCGCCCTCGCCGTGGCCGAGGACTCCGACCGGCTGCCGGCGCGCTTCGAGGCGGCCGCGATCGGCGTCGTCCGCGACCCGGCGTCGCAGCACCACCCCGCAGCGAACGGTGCCGGCGTCTTGAGCCCGCCCGTTGCCCGCGCCGCCAGGCTGTTGGCCGAGCGCATCCGCACCACGCTCGCAAGCGGCCTGCCGCTCGCGCTCGACACGCCGCCGCCCCGCACGGTGCCATCCGCCGCGACGCTCGCAGCCTGGACGACGCTCACGGTCCACGACGGCCCGCAGGCCGCCGTCGAGACGACGATCCGCTCGTGGGAAGGGGCCGACGCCTGCCTCGCCTTCGTGACCGGCGAGGCCGCCGTGCGGGCCGCGCTCCACGTCGCCCGCAGCGACACGCCGCGCGTCGTCGCCGTGCTCGACCCGACCTCGGTCGCCGCGCGGACCTTGGACGCCCACGGGGTCGACGTCCGCACGGTCGCCGCCGACGAGCCGGGCGCCATCGAGGCGGCCATCGACGACGGCCTCGACCAGCTCTGGCTCACCTCCCCCGCCGGCGCCCACGTGCGCGTGCTCGACCTCGCGCGCCTGACGCACCGGGCGGCCGGCGAGGGCGCCGTCACCGTCTTCGACGCCACCGGCGCCGGCGCGGTGCCGCCGCACGCGCTCGCGCTCGGCGCCGACCTGGTGGTCTACGCCGACGTCTCCGCGCTGGCCGGCACTGGCGCCGACGGCCACCTGCGCGGCGGCCTGCTCACCGGCGACGCCGAACTGATCGCGGCCGCGGCCCGTGAGCGCGACCGCACCGACACCCACATGCGCCACGAGGCGGCCGAGCAGCTGCTCGTCGGCTTCCGAACGCTCCCCTTGCGCGCGGAGCGGAGCGCCGCGAACGCCTTGGCGCTGGCGCGCCACCTCAAGCGCCACCCGCGCGTCCGCGACGTCGCCTACCCAGGGTTGCCCAGCCATCCGGACGGCGCGCGGGTGCCCGAGACCGGACCCTCGCGCTGGGGGCCGACGCTCGCCTTCACCGCGATCGCCGCCGAGGAGCCCCGGGCGGTCCTCGACGGGCTGCGCTGGGTCCGCTGCGGCGACGTCGGGGCGCTGCCCGACGGCGTGGCGACGTACTGCACCGCGCTCGGACCGGCGCCCGACGGCGGCTTCCGCTACCGGCTGACATGCGGCATCGAGGATGCCGAGGACCTGATCGACGACGTGGACCTGGCCCTGAGCCTCGTCTGAACCCGCGGTGGCGCGGCCACGCCCGGTGGTAGCGTTCGCCCATGAACCACGACTACGACCTGCTCCGCTGCCTCAGCGAGGCGGCGGGCGTCCCCGGCCGCGAGGACCGGGTGCGCGACTTGATCCGCCACGAGCTCGGCGCGCACGCGGGTGCCGCCCGCACCGACGCCATGGGCAACCTGATCGTCGAGGTGGCCGGTCCCGAAGGCGCGCCCTTGGTGATGGTCAGCGCCCACATGGACGAGATCGGCTTCGTGGTGCGCCACGTCGACGACAAGGGCTTCCTGCGCGTGCAGAACCTGGGCGGGTTCGACGTCCGCAACCTCTTCGCCCGCCTGGTGACCGTCCACACGCGCCACGGCGGCCCGCGGACCGGCGTGCTCCACCCAGGGGTCAAGCCGGTGCACATCGCCACCGCCGAGGACCGCAAGAAGGTTCCCGAGATGGCCGACCTCGTCGTCGACCTCGGCCTCCCGGCCGACGCCGTGAAGGCCGAGGTGCGTGTCGGCGACATGGTCACGCTGCAGCAGACCTTCCAGGACCTGGGCGACGTCGTCGTGGGCAAGGCCCTCGACGACCGCGCGGGCTGTTGGGTCCTGCTCGAGGCGCTGAAGCGGCTCGAGGCGCCGGCGGTGCGGCTCGCGGCCGTCTTCAGCGTGCAGGAGGAGGTCGGTCTGCGCGGCGCGCTCACCAGCGCCTTCGCGGTGGCCCCGGACGTGGGCGTGGCGCTCGACACGACGCTGGCGGTGGACACCCCGGGCACGGCGCCCGAACAGGCGGTCACGCGCCTGGGTGCGGGCGTCGGCATCAAGGTCAGCGACAGCTCGACGATCAGCCACGGCTGGCTCGTCGACCGCCTCGCCGACCTCGCCGAGGGC
>JARGGE010000335.1 GCA_029210865.1 Trueperaceae bacterium | reverse complement strand
CGGCCGCCCGACGCGTGCGCCGGTGCCGCGGGTGCCCCGGAGCGTAGCACGCGTTGGGCGGCGGTCCGTCCGTGAACGGTGGCGGTCGGGCGCGGCCGCCGAGCTTCGGCGCGACTGGGGCTAGCGCCCGCCGCCGACGTGGGGGGCGATCGCCGCGAGCCACGCCGAGGGGAGGCGCTGCGCCACGCCGCGGCGGTCGGTGGGGACGTGCACCGTCGCGGCGGTCGCCGCGAGCGGGCCGGGTGTGGCGGCGGTCCCGGGCGGGCGGGCGACGGGGTCGATGGCGGCGTCCTCGGCGGGCGCGTCGTCGGCGAGCTGGACGACGCGGTAGCCGAAGCGGAGCCGCCGCGAACGCGCCTCCTCGAGCACCACGTCGATGCGCACGCGGTCGTCGAAGCGCAGAGCCTGGCGGTAGCGGACGTCGACGGCGGTCACCGCCAGCGACACCCCCTGGTCCTCGAGGTCGCGGTAGCGCAGGTCGAGCGCGCGCAGCCACTCGACGCGCGCGGCCTCGAGCCAGACGACGTAGGCGGCGTGGTGCGCGATCCCGATCTGGTCGGTCTCGGCGAAGCGGACGCGGAGTTCCATGGCCGCGAGTCTACGGGAGGTCGCGCCGGGACCGCGGTCCCGCCGCTTCGCGGGCGGCGGCGTCAACGCGTCGCGGCGACGAGGGCGAAGGCGCGTCGGTCGATCTCGGCGGTGCCGAGCCCGGCGAGGTCGGCCGCGGCGAGCCAGCGGACGTCGGCGTCCTCGGGCGGTGCCGAGGCGCGCCAGACGTGGGCGTCGATCGTCCGGTGGCTGAGCCGGTGGACGAAGCGCGCGAGCGGTTCGGCGTCGGGCGGCGGCTCGTCGCGCCAGGGGGGTCCGTGCAGCCCGGCCCACGGACCGCGGTCGGCACGCCGCTCCACGGCGACGACCGCGCCACCGTCGGCGTCGCGGTCGACCACCAGCCAGGCGTGGAGCGTCCAGGGTCGCGGGGCCGTGCGCCGCCGTGGCGCGGGGTAGCGCGTCGGGTCGCCGTCGGCGGCGCCGCGGCACCCGGGGCGCAGCGGGCACTCGGGGCAGGCGGGCGCGCGCGGGGTGCAGACGGTGGCGCCCAGCTCGACGAGCGCCTCCGCGACGAACGCGCCCTGCCCGTCGTGCGGCTCGTCCCCCCACAGCAGCGCCGTCAGGGCGGAGCGGACCTCGCGGTCGCTCGGGTCGGGCGCCGCGAGGAGGCGGGCGCCGACCCGCCGCACGTTGCCGTCGACCGCGACCCCCGGGACGCCGAAGGCCTGCGCCGCGAGGGCGGTCGCGGTGTAGGGACCGATGCCGGGCAGGCGCTGCAGCGCGTCGGGCTCGCGGGGGAGGCGCCCGCCGTGGTCGGCGACCACCGCGCGGGCGAGCGCGTGCAGCGCTCGCGCGCGACGGTAGTAGCCGAGCCCGGACCAGACGGCGAGCACCTCGTCGAGGTCGGCGGCGGCGAGCGTCGCCAGGTCGGGGAAACGCGCGAGGAACCCGGGCAGCCGCGCCTCCACCGTCGCGATGCGGGTCTGCTGCGACAGGACCTCCACGACCAGCGTGCGGTACGCGTCGCGGCGGCCGTCGCGCCACGGCAACGGCCGCGCTGCACGCTCGAACCAATCCTGGAGGGCGTCGCGCACGGCGCGCAGCCTACCCGACGCCTCGCGGTCGTCGGGTCGCGCTCGACGCCCGGCGCACGCGGCCATCGAAGGCAGCGTGCGAAGCGACGGGGCTTACGAAACGAAGGTAGACGCGACTCCTCGCGAGGACCCCGGACGTGGCGTACCCGCACGACGAGGGGGTCGAAGGATGCGCACGAGTCAAGCAGGAACCGTGTCCAGAACGGTGAACGGCTCGACGAGCCGGGTCGCTTGACAGCGCTCGCCCGGGCGTCTAGGATGCCCGAGCCGAGCGCGCGCTCGCCGCGAGCGAGCGCGCCGCACCTTCGAACCAAAACCCCCAGGAGGTTCCGATGCCCGCGACCCTGATCGACACCCCGTACGGCGCCCTCGAGCTCGATCCGTCCGCGCTCGCCCTCGGCGAGCTCGTCGTCACCGACGACAGCGTCGAGCTCGAGGTCGTCGGCCTCGACCCCCTGCGCTTCGAACCCGCCCCCGAAGAGGCCGAGGACTGGGGCGAGTGAGCGCGCGCGAGGACGGCGCCACGCCGCGCATCGCGGTGGTTTACGACCGCCTGCGTCCCGAGGAGCGGCTGCTCTTCGACGCCTTCGAGCGCCGGGGCGTCCCGGTCGAGCGCGTCTACGCGCCGCAGGTGGTCGTCGACCTGGGGCGTCGGCCGGAGCGCACCTTCGACGTCGTCGTGCAGCGCTGCGTCGGCCAGACGCGCGGGCTCGCCTTGGCCCGGCTCTACGCTGCCACCGGTGCGACCGTGCTGAACGCGCCCGAGGTGATCGAGGCCTGCGGCGACAAGCTCGCCACCAGCGCGCTGCTGGCCGCCGCGGACGTGCCGACGCCGCGCACGGTCGTCGCCTTCGGCGGCGAGGAGGCGCTCGCCGCGGCCGAGGACCTCGGCTACCCGGTCGTCCTCAAGCCGGTGGTCGGCTCGTGGGGTCGGATGGTGAGCCGGCTCAACGACGCCGACGCGCTCGCGGCCGTGCTCGAGCACAAGGAGGTGCTCGGCGGCCCCGCGCATCAGGTCGTGTACCTGCAGCGGTACGTGCGCAAGCCGGGGCGCGACCTGCGCGCGTTCGTCATCGGCGACCGCGTGGTGGCCGCGATCTACCGCAGCGGCGACCACTGGATCACGAACACCGCCCGCGGCGGCCGCGCCAGCGATTGCCCGGTGACACCCGAGCTCGAGTCGATCGCGCTGCGGGCGGCGCGGGCCGTGGGCGGCGGCGTCCTGGCCGTCGACCTGGCCGAGGCCGAGGCCGAGGATGGGCTGGTGGTGCTCGAGGTCAA
The DNA here is from genome assembly GCA_029210865.1 of Trueperaceae bacterium. Classification (GTDB taxonomy): domain Bacteria; phylum Deinococcota; class Deinococci; order Deinococcales; family Trueperaceae; genus JAABTL01. The sequence continues at coordinate 591 of JARGGE010000335.1, read as the reverse complement.
CCACACGATGGAGTTCCGCAACTCGATCGACACGACCGGCGTCGACCTCCCCGGCTTGCTCGTCGACCACGCGCTCGCCTGCGCCGGCACCACGGCGACGCCGGGCGGCGCCACCGCCCCGGTGGGGATCGGACGCGCACCGGCGCTCGCGGTAGCCTGAGCGTATGAGCGAACGGCGCACCGTGGCGATCGTCGGCGCCAGCGGGTACGCCGGGGGGGAGTTCCTCCGGCTGGCGCTGGCGCATCCGCACCTCGAGGTCACGCAGGTCACCAGCGAACGCCACGCGGGGTCGCCGGTCGGCCTCGTCCACCCCAACCTGCGCGGCGTCACCCGCCTGCGCTTCCGGCCGCTCGCCGAGCTGGAGGACGCCGACGTGGTGGTCGCGGCGCTGCCGCACGGCATGCTCGCCGGGCAGGTCGAGGCGCTGCTGGCGCACGCCACGGAGGCGCTCGTCGACCTCTCGGCCGATTTCCGGCTGCGCGACCCCGAGGCGTTCGAGCGGACCTACGGGCACGCGCACCCGCGCCCCGAACTGCTCGACGGGTTCGTCTACGCCAACCCCGAACTCGACCGCACCCGACCGCGGCCCG
>JARGGE010000334.1 GCA_029210865.1 Trueperaceae bacterium | reverse complement strand
AGAAGCCGGTCCCCCCCACCACCAGCGGGCGCCCGCTGCGGGCGAGCACGTCGTCGATCGCCGCCTCCGCCGCCGCCACCCACGCGGCCACGCTGAAGTCGGTCCCCACGTCCACCAGGTCGATCGCGTGGTGGGGCACGCGCGCCCGCTCGGCGGCGGTCGGCTTGGCGCTCGCGACGTCGAGGCCGCGGTAGACCTGCATCGCGTCGGCGCTGACCACCTCGAGCCCGCGCCCCTCGGGGCGCGCGGCGAGCCGCAGCGCCGCCTCGGTCTTGCCCGCGGCGGTGGGGGCGAGCAGCACGGGGACGGTCGGGCCGGGCGGTCGGTCGGCGGGCATCGGGCCAGCCTAACGCCCGGTGCTAGACTCGCGCCGAGATGGACCTGGACGACTTCGGCACCCGCAGCGACCTCGAGGCGCTCATCGCGGTCAAGGACCGCCTGGACGACCTCGTCCTCAGCGACCTCCCCACCGAGCCGGCCGGCCCCCGCGCCGACCTGCTCGACGTGGGCGACGCCTGGCAGCTCCGCCTGGAGGTGCCCGGGGTCGACCAGTCGAACCTCGAGCTCGCCCTGCAAGGCGACGAGCTGATCGTCGCCGGCGTTCGCGACACCCTCGAGGACGACGTCCGAGCGGTGTTCACCGAGCGGCCGACGGGGCCGTTCCAGCGCGCCGTGCGCCTGCCCGGGCCCGTCGACGCCGACGCGGCGAGCGCCCACCTGCGCAGCGGCCTGCTCGTCGTGCACCTGCCCAAGCGCGGCTGAGCCGCGTGGCGCGCCCGCTGCCCCCGGTGGCGGCGCCCTTCGTCACGGCCCCCACCTACACCGTCCGCCCCGACCTCACCCGGCTCGGGCAGCTCCCGGCCCACGTCCGCGACCCCGGGCCGGCGACCCTGGTGCGCCTCGACGCCGACGCGCCCCGCGCGCTGGCGCACGCGCTGCGCGAGCTGAGCGAAGCGCCGGAGGCCGTGCGGGCGGTCGACCCGCGCGCCGACGGCGCGGTGCTGCGCGCGGCCGCCTGGGCGCTGGCGCGCGCGCTCGTCGCCGAGGGGGACCCCCGCGTGGCGCTCGAGGGCGACGCGATCGCGTGCCGCTGGTTGGGCGTGAGGGTGGGCCCGGACGGCCGGCTCTGGGCCGCGCCGTTCGCGGACGACGCGCCCCCGGCGCTGGCCACGCTCGCCCCGACGGCGGCCGCCTGGCTCGCGGCGCAGGCGGCGATCCCGTCCGGTGGCGCGGCCCTCGCGCTCGACGCGCTGGCGCTCGCGCTGCAGGAGGACCTGGTGGTGCTGACGCGCGCCGCGACCGCCGGGCTGGGTGGCGGCGCCGCAGCCGGCGGGCGGGCCGCGCCCGAGGGGCGTGCCGCGCCCGAGCGGCTGGTGTACCGGGTCGAGCGTCAGACCACGCTCCCCGTGCCCGAGGCCGACGCGGCAGTGTTCCTGATCCGCGTCTACACGACGTCGCTCGCGCAGGTGGTCGCGGACCCGGCGCAGCACGCCGCGCTCGCGAGCGCCGTCGCCTCGATGGACGAGGCCCTGCTCGACTACAAGGGGTTGCGCGGCGGTCGCGCGGCGCTGCTCGACTGGCTCGGCGGCGGCTGACCGGCTTACGGGATCGGGTCGGCGCCGCCCGCGCCCTCGGCGGCGTCGGTCTCGCCGCCGTCCTCCGCGACGCTGCCGTCGTCGCCCAGGTCGACCTCGAAGCTGGCCGAGACCGAACCGATCACCACGACGTCGTCGGTCTCGAGGTCGTAGCGGAGCGTGCTCCCGCGGACCTCGTCGTTCCCGCGGCGGCTGACCGCCGGCGCCCCGGTGAGGACCGCGACGCCTGCGGCATCGTCGAGCTCGAGGCGATCGGCCTGGCTGACGCGCTCGCCCGAGGTGATGACGACGCTGCCCGTGAGGGTGGCGCGCTCGTCGGCGACGTCGAAGGTGAGCGCGTCGGCGGTCGCCTCGAGGGTCGGGCCGTCGCCTTGGGCGCGGCGCTCGAGCGTCACCGGGCCGTCCATGGTGGCGAGGTCGGTGCCGCGGTCGAGGAAGAAGCGAGCGCCGGTGATCGTCGTCCGCCCTTGGCGCAGTTCGACGGGGCGCGCACCCTCGGGAGCGAGCGCCTCGAGGCAGCCGGGGCGGTCGAAGGTGGCGGTGCCGCCCAGGAGCTCGATCGTCTCCTGGTCGTCGGTGGCCGCGGGATCGTCGTCCGCAGCTGGTTGCGGCACCCGCACGATCGCGAGCTGGCTGACGAGCTCGGTCTCGTCGAAGCGGGTGGTCACGAAGCCGGGCACCGGACCGAAGAAGAGGTTGGTGAGCACGCCGGGCTCGCAGTTGCGGTTCGCGAGCACGGTGCGCGCGCCCTCGACGCCGGTGGTGCGCTGCTCGACGACGATCGTGCGGTCGGAGCGCTCGACGGTGACGGTCGGCAACCCCTGCGCCAGCGCGACGAAGGCGCCGGCCGCCAGCCACAGCGTGCCCAGGCGGCGGTCGCGCGCCGGTCGGCGGCCGCGCGGCACGCGGGTCAGTCCCCGCCGACCTCGCGCACCAGGAGGAACTGGTCGGCGCTGAAGGGGGTGGGTAGCGAGGCGTCCATCGCCTCGACGAAGCGGAAGCGGACGTCCTGGCGCACGCGCGCGGTCTCGAGGCGCACGCCGGCGGCCGCGTCGACGGCGATGGCCGGGTCGCCGAGCACCTCGGCCACCTCCGCCTCGTCGTCGTAGAAGACCTCGTCGCCCTGCGAGCGAACGTCGCCGTCGACCACGTCGACCGAGCCGCGCGCGTACAGCGCGGCGAGGTCGGTGAGCACGCGGATCTCGTCGGCCACGATGCGCAGCTCGCCGCCGTCCTCGGCGGTGCGGGTGACCTCGGGGCGCTCGGCGCCCGACAGCACCCCCAGGCCGCGCTCCTCCTCGTACTCGAGGCGGTCGGCGCGCGCGGCCTGGTCGCCGTTGAGCAGCCGCACGTCGCCCTCGCTGACGCTGGTGTCGGTGTCGACGTCGAAGGTCACCTGCAGCGCGGTGATGACCACCTCGCGGTCGCCCTCGGCGGCTGGCGCGATGCGCACCTCGGCCCCGCCCTCGAGCACGCCCAGGCCGGTCGCCTCCGAGTAGCGCAGGCTGGCGCCAGTGGCGGTGAGCCGCCCCCGGGTGACGACCACGCCGCCGTCGAAGGTCGCCTCGCGCTGCCCCTGCGAGCGCGCGATCAGCTCGCCCTCGGGCGCGGTGAGCTCGGCGCGCGGGCCGCGGATGGTGAGGGTCGAGACGGTGGCGACCACGCCGTCAGGCTCGGGGTGCTCGTAGACGATCGGGCCGAAGCGCAGGTTGCCCGACTGGGTGCCGCCGGACGAGTCGATGGTGATGAGGCGGCGCTCGGGCACCGGCGCGGTCTCGGGCGCGTCGGCGGGGGCGTCGCCCTGGGCGAAGGCGGTGGCGATCAGCGCGAGCGCGGCGACGCCGGCCCACAGGGGCGAGCGGCGCGCGGGGCGCGCCTGCGCGGCGCGGGGGCGGACGGGGGTGGGACGGGGCACGCGGACCTCCG
>JARGGE010000333.1 GCA_029210865.1 Trueperaceae bacterium | reverse complement strand
AGGCGGACCGACAACACCGTCGGGAGCCGGATCGGCTCGGGCACGTAGGCGCCGAAGCCGACCGTCGCCAGCGCGGCGAGCGCCGCCGCGCCCGTCCGGCGCGCCCGCTCGCTGCGCGCCGCGACCCCCTCGTCGAGGGCAGCGCGGATCGCCTCGCCCGTGGCCCAGTGCAGGTGGATCGGCACGGTGTGGTGGTAGCGCCGCCCCCCCTCCAGCGCCCAGTAGGCCTCCATGCCGATCAGGTCCGCGTACCAGGTAACCACCGGCGTGCGGCGCGCGGCCACCCGCTCCATGGCGCGCCGCGAGACGGCGACCGGGGCGAGGCCGGGCGGTGCCGACAGGCACTTCTGCGACCCGGTGTAGGCGTAGTCGATGCCCCACCCCGCCATGTCGAACGGCAGCATCCCGACGGTGGTGACCGCGTCGACCGACAGCAGCGCGTCGACCTCGTGGGCGACCGCGGCGAGGGATTCGACCGGGTTGAGGACGCCGGTGGAGGTCTCGCCGTGCACGAAGGCGAGCACGCGCGGGCGGACGCGCTGGGCGACGGCGCGGACGCGCTCGGGGTCGAGCGCCTCGCCGGGGGGCGCCTCGACACGGTGGACGACGGCGCCCAGCCGCGCGGCCATCGTCGCCATCCGCTCGCCGAAGACGCCGTTGACCCCCACGACGACGCCGTCGCCCGGCTCGAGGAGGTTGGCCAGGCCGGCCTCCATGCCCAGCGAGCCGCTGCCCGCGAGCAGGCAGGTGAAGGCGTCGGCGTCCGCAGCGTAGAGCGTGCGCAGGTCGGCGACGATGGCGTCGTTGTAGGCGAACACGTCGGGGTCCATGTGCCCGCGCATCGGCCAGGTCAGCGCCGCCGCCGCCCGCGGGTGGAGCGGGGTCGGGCCGGGCGTCAGCAGCAGCACGTCGTCCATCCAGGGTCCAGCGTCCATGGTCCGTCCTCTCGAAGCGAAGTGCAGCGCGGCGCGCCGCCGACGGCCGACCGTGGCGTCGGCCAAAGGGAAGGGGACCGCACCCTCGGTCGGGTCGGTCCCCTGGAACGGCGCGTCCCCGGGCTCGGGTGGGTACCCGAACCGGAGGACCGCCATTACCGCGTAGCTCGCGCCGCTCGTCGCATCTGGGGCGGAGTGTACCTGGGCCGCCCCGGCTTGGCAACCGGCGGCGCGACGGGGTGCGCCCGCGCGTGGTAGGCTCGCGGGCGGACAACGTCCCGGCACCGTCGAGGGTGGGTTCCCGGACCCGCCCTCGTCTCGTGCGGACGGCCCGCCCGATCGCCGCCGCCTCACCGGGACCGGAAGGGATCGCCATGGACCTCACGCAGGCCGCCCGCGACGCGCTCGAACCCCTCGGCTACGAGGTGTTGGAGGTCGTCGTGACCCAGCGCGGCCGTTCGCGTAAGGTGCTGGTGCGCATCGACCGCCTCGACGAGGCACCGGTCTCGGTCGATGACGTGCGGCGCGCCGCGGGCTCCTTCGGCCTCGAGCTCGATCGGCTCGACCCCTTCGCGGGGGCGTACCAGTTCGAGGTCGAGTCCCCGGGCGCGCAGCGGCCGCTGTTCCGCGCGCGCCACTTCGAGCGCTTCCACGACCTGCTCGTGAAGGTGCGCGCCGCCGGCGACGCCTTCACCGGTCGGGTGCGCGGCGTCGAGGGGGACGAGATCGTGTTCGACGTCGAGGGCGACGAGGGCCCCCGCCGGGTCGCGCTCGGCTCGATCGAGCGGGCCAACCTCGCCGAATGGCCCGACACGCCGCGCTGACGCGCGGCGAAGACGCGCCGCGATCGCGGCGTCGACCGTCGGTCACCGCCCCAGGGCGCACGACCGACCACAATTTGGTGGGTCGCTCCAAGCGACCCGGACCGGACCGGAGTGAAGGATGAACAAAGAATTCATCGACGCCCTCAACGTGCTCGCCGCCGAGCGCAACCTCGACAAGGAGGAGCTGCTCGCCTCGATCGAGGAGGCGCTGGAGCAGGCGTTCGAGCGCAACGTGAAGCCGGGCAAGCAGATCGAGGTCGCCGTCGACCCCGAGACGGGCGAGATCGACGTGCTCGTCATCCGCCGCGTCGTCGAGGAGATCGAGGACCCCGACAAGGAGATCCTCCTGGCGGAGGCGCTCGAGCTCGACGAGGACGTCGAGGTCGGGATGGAGATGGAGTTCCCGGTCGATCCCGAGAACTTCACGCGCATCGCGGTCCAGACGACCAAGCAGGTCATCACCCAGAAGCTCCGTGAGAAAGAGCGCGAGCACGTCTTCGAGGAGTACAAGGACCGCGCGGGCGACGTCATGACCGCGGTGGTCTCGCGCACCGACAACAAGCGCAACGTCTTCGTCGACCTCGGTCGTGGCGAGGCGATCATGCCGCCGCGCGAGCAGATCCAGGGCGAGCGCTACATGGTCGGCATGCGCCTCAAGGTCTTCGTCGCGAAGGTCGAGCTCTCGACCCGTGGGCCGTCGATCCTCGTCTCGCGCGCCGCCCCCGAGCTGCTCGAGTACCTGATGCGCCAGGAGATCCCCGAGGTCGCCGACGGCACCGTGGAGCTCAAGGCGATCGCCCGCGAGGCGGGCCAGCGCTCGAAGGTGGCGGTCACGAGCACGAACCCCAACGTCGACCCGATCGGCGCCTGCATCGGCCACCGCGGCAGCCGCATCCAGGCGGTCACGGCCGAGCTGCAGCGCGAGCGGGTGGACATCATCTCGTGGGACCCGAGCCCGCGCGAGTTCATCCGGAACGCGCTCTCCCCCGCCAAGGTCGGCAGCATCGAGCTCGACCCCGAGGCCGGCGAGGCGCGCGTGAACGTCGGCAGCGACCAGCTGTCGCTGGCGATCGGCAAGGGCGGCCAGAACGTGCGGCTCGCGGCCAAGCTGTCCGGCTACAAGATCGACCTGGTGGCCAGCGAGTCGATCAGCGACCTCGATGCCGCGATGGCGGCGGCGGCCTCGCGCCAGTCCGACCTCACCGCGACCGGCGGCGGCGACCAGAAGCGCGCCGCCTTCGACGCCCTGTTCGCCACGCCCGAGCCCGCGCCGGACGCCGAGGCGGCGGACGACGCGCCGAGCGAGGGCGACGCCGAGGAGGGCTCGGCGCCCGCGTGACCGCTCCCCGCCACGTCCCCGTGCGCCGCTGCGTCGCCTGCCGCGAGGCGGCTCCCAAGCGCGAGCTCATCCGGCTCGTGCGCACGGAGGCCGGCTGGCGCCTCGACCTCGCCCAACGTGCGGGCGGTCGGGGCACCTCGCTCTGCCGCGCGTGCGCCCGGGCCGCCGTGGCGGCGGGCCCCCGCGCCCGCGCGAGCGACGCCGCGGCCGTGGGCGCCGCACCGACCCGCCCGACCGCCGACGACCACGCCCGCCTCAAAGGGTTCCGCCGCGCGTTCCGCCACGAGGCGGACGCCGTCGCGGCGCTCCTCGATCGACGAGCGGCTGACGGCGGCGGTCGGCCGCACGTCGTGGTCGACAACACGTTCGCCTCGCCGGCCATCCAGCGCCCGCTCACCATGGGCGCGGACATCGTCTTCCACTCGG
>JARGGE010000332.1 GCA_029210865.1 Trueperaceae bacterium | reverse complement strand
GGCGCTCGGGGCCACCTCGAAGACGCGTTCGACGACGCTCCCCTCGAGGCTCGAACGGACGTCGCGCAACCACGGGTTGGCGGCCATGACGTCGCGGGCCAGCTGGTCGCGCTCCTCGAGCAGCGCGCGGTCGCTCGCGATGAGGGTGAGCTCGAGGCCCGTGGCCACCGGTACGACGCCGCCGTCGTCGGCGCCGACCGTCACGCGCGCCTCCGGGAAGGCCGCCAAGGCGGCCTCGATCCGGGGGCGCAGCTCGTCGGCGACCGCGAACGACGAGGCGCCGCGGCCCATCTCGAGCTGCAGGTTGGCGCGGACCGCGTCCGTGTTGCCGAACGTGCCACCGCTGCCGACGTTCGTCAGCGTCGTCACCACGTCGGGGTGGCTGCGGACGACCCCTTCGGCCAGCGCGGCCACGGCGTCGGTGCGGTCGAGCGGGGTGCCCGGCGGCATCTCGATGCGGACGGCCACCTGGCCCGCGTCGACCGGCGAGACGAAGTTGAAGCTGATCTGGGGCCCGATCAGCCCGAGGCTGGCGACCAGCAGTGCCGCCACCACGAGGGTCGCGTTCGCGCGGTCGAGCACCCAGCCGAGCGCGACGGCGTAGCGCTCGCGCATCCAGCGCACGCCGGCGTCGGTGACCTCGTGGCCGGCGCGCAGCAGCGCGCCGACGAGCGCGCCGGTGAGGCGGCCGACGTAGCGGACGACGGCCGAGACCGGCGGCCACGCGATCGCGACCGCCAGCGTGAGCACCCCGGCGACCGCGGCCGCGACGGGCACCGTGGCGGGGAGGTCGCGCAGCGGCCCCAGCCATGTCGGCACGCTCGCGGGCAGCGCGTCCGGCAGCGCGCCCTGCGCGACCTCCAGGGCGCCCACCAGGCCGGTCGCGCCGGCGAGGAGGTAGGTGCGGGCGCGACCGTACTGGCGCACCGACCAGCGGGCGTCGGCGACGAGCGCGGCGGCGGCCGGCCCGATCGCGCGCCAGGTGGGCGGGAGCGGGTTGGGCAAGTAGGCCAGCCGGACCGTGAGGAAGAACATCGCCTCGAGGTACGAGACGACGATCGTGGCCGCGAGCGAGAGGCCGAACTGGCTGAAGAACTGGCCGATGACGCCGGGCAGGAAGGCGATCGGCACGAAGACCGCGAGCAGCGAGAGCGTCGCCGTCAGGACGGCCACCGCGACCTCGCCGGCGCCCTTGTAGACCGCCTTTTTGAGGCCCGCCCCCATGGCGCGGTAGCGCTCGACGTTCTCGGCGATGACGATCGAGTCGTCGACCACCAGCCCCACCGCGACCGCGATCGCGAGCAGCGTCTCGCGCACGGTGTCGAAGACGGAGTTCTCGACGAAGACGGTCGTGTCGCCGACCACGCGGATCGCGTAGCCGTCGGGCAGGTCGAGCGTCGCGAGCTAGGCCTTGAGGCCGCGGGCGGCGCTCACCGAGTTGGCGCCCGAGGCCTTGCGCACCTCGAGCAGGACGGCCGGCTCGCCGTCGAGGCGGATGAAGCGCTCGGCGTCGGCGACCGTGTCGCGCACGGTGGCGACGTCGACCGCGGTGATGCCGCGGGCCGAGTCGACGAAGGTGGCCGCGACGTCGGCGGCGCTCGCGGGCGTGCGGCGTACCGACAGCAGGATGCGCTCGCCACCGACCTCGAGCGAGCCGGCCGGGACGGTGGCGGCGCCTGCGCGCAGGGCGCCCGCCACCTGCAGGGGGGTCAGCCCCAAGGCGCGCAGCCGCGCCGGGTCGAGGAGCACCTGGATCTCGCGCGTCACCGGCCCGAGCGTGGTGATCGCCGCGATGCCGGGCACCGACTGCAGGCGCGCCTCGACCTGGTCGCGCGCCACCCGTTCGACCTCGAGCAGGTCGACCCCGGGCGCGACCAGCGCCAGGTTCATGATCGGCTGGTCGTTCGGGTCGAACTTCTGGATGGTGGGGTCGCCCGCGTCCTCGGGCAGGGTGGGGGCGATCGCGTCGGTGGCCTGCTTGACGTCGATCGCCGCCTGGTCGACCGAGGTCCCGAAGGCGAACTGGACGATGATGAAGCTGAAGCCTTCACCGCTGAACGAGCTGACGTCGGTGACGCCGGCGAGCCGCGCCACCGCGTCCTCGATCGGTTCGGCGAGCTGCTGGGCGGTCTCCGCCGCGCCGGCGCCCGGGTAGGTGACGTTCACGGCGACGATGGGGAACTCGAACTCGGGGAGCAGATCGACGCCGGTGCGGCTGCCGGCCGACAGCCCGAAGAAGGCGACGGCGAGGAAGATCGCGAGCGCGAAGACCCAGCGCTCGACGAAGAAGGCGATCAGTCGGACCACGCGCTACTCGCCGATCACGCGGACGGCGGTGCCGTCGCGCACGTCGAGCGGCCGCGGCGTGATGACCAGGCGGCCCGGCGCGAGGGCAGCGCCGTCGAGCGCTTCGATCACCGCTTGGTTGCCGGCCTCCGCGACCACCCGCACCTCGACGCGGCGCGCGGCCTGGCCGCCCTCGACGTCGGCGACCACGTAGACGTAGCTGCGTCCGGCGTCGGCGGCGAGCGCCCCCGAGGGCACGAGCAGCCCCTCGCCGAGCGGCACCGCGTAGCGCACCTCGGCCAGCGTCCCCGAGGGGAGGCGCGGGGCGTCGGCGTCGAGCTGCGCCAGCACCGCGACGAGCCGGGCCTGCTCGGCGAGGCGCTCGAGGCGCGTGATCGTCGCGCCGACGGTGCCCGAGGTGGTGGTGAGCTCGACGCGGCCGAGCCCTTCGAGGAACGGGGCGTCCTCGGGCGGGACGGTGAACGAGGCGACCTGCGGACCGACGCCGGTCAGGCGCACCACCGGGCTCCCGGCGCCCGCGAACTCGCCCTCCTCGACGAAGGTCTGCGCGACCTCGCCGTCGAACGGCGCGCGCACGGTGGTCTCGGTGAGCTGCTCGCGCGCGGTGCGCAGCTGGAGCTGCGCCTGCTCGACCTGCAGCCCCAGGAGCGCGAGGTCCTCCGTCTCGGCGCGGCCGGCGCGAGCGACGGCGTCGCGCGCCTGCAGGTCGGCGGCCTCGGCTTGCGCGCGCTGGGTGCGCAGCGCGTCGACGTCGGACGCCGCCACGGCGCCGACCGCCAGCAGCGCCTCGAGCTCGGCGAGCTGCCGGTCGACGTTGGCGAGGGTCTGGGCAGCGCTGCGCGCGGCCACCTCGGCCTGCGCGACCACGTCGTCGCTCGATCGGCGCGCGCGGTCGAGGTTGATCCGCGCTTGCGCGACGGCGAGCTCGGCCGCGTCGACGTTGGCGGTCGCCACGTCGGCGTCGAGGCGCACGAGCGGGTCGCCGGCGGCGACCTGCGCGCCCTCGCGGGCGACGACGGCGAGGACGCGCCCCGAGGCGCCGGAGGCGACCCGGCTCTCCTGCGAGGGGCGCACGGTCACCGACGCGCTGCGCACGGCCACGAGCGCGTCGCGGGCGACGGTGGTGGTCCGCACCGCCCGGACGATCGCGTCCGAGGCGGTCGTCGCCGGGGTCGCCGCCGCGTCGGCGTCCTCGCCACCCCCGCACGCCGCGAGCGTCGCCACG
>JARGGE010000331.1 GCA_029210865.1 Trueperaceae bacterium | reverse complement strand
AGCGCTTGTTGCGGTTCGCATTGAGGAACATCGCGCCCATCAGCTCGGACTTCATCGGGCCGATATGGCGCACGGCCTCGCCGGTCGGCGGCTCGATCTTGACGACGTCGGCGCCGAGCGCGCGCACCACCGCGCCGCGGGCGGCTTCCGCCGGCGTCACGTAGACGTCGCTCTCGAGGTCGCGTCCCGACCAGCGGGCGCCCAGGGGCAGCGCCACGTCGACGCGCGCGAACGCGTCGCCCGGCGGCCGGCCGGGACCACCCATGCCCTGCAGCCGCAGCTTCTGGCCCGGGCGCACCCCGGCCGGCACGCGCACGTCCACGTCGCTGCCGCCGCGCAAGGCCCCCTCGCCACCGCACGTGGGGCACACCTCGCCGGCCACCTGGCGGTGCCCACCGCAGGTCGGGCAGACCACCGGTCCCGGCACGTGGACGCGCCTCGTGCCCCCGGCGCGCGCGTCGGCGAGGTCGAGGCGGAGCGGGAAGGTGCGGTCCTCGCCACGGACCAGACCGGCATGCCGGAAGGCGCGGGCCACGCCCTGGAACAGCGCGTCGAAGACCACGTGGCCGGTGGTCGGCACCCCGCCGCCGCGGGCCCAGTCGATCGGCACCTCCGCCTCACGGAACACGGCGCGCCAGTCGACCGTGGCGAAGTCGGGCCGTGGGGCGCCGCCCATCCCGGCCGCCCCCGCGCCGGCCGCCGCGAACGCGTCGTACCGCCGCCGCGCCTCCGGATCGCGCAGCGTGGCGTACGCCTCCGAGGCCCGCTTGAAGCGCTCCTCGGCGGCCGCGTCGCCCGGGTTGCGGTCGGGGTGGTCGCGCAGCGCCGCCTCCCGGTACGCGCGCTTCACCGTCTCGGCGTCGGCGTCGCGCGGCACCCCGAGGACGGTGTACGGGTCGTGCGCGGTGCGGGTCACGGCGGCAGTCTACCCGATGTGAGCGTGGTCGACTCAAGTCATCGCACGGTCTACGGTGCTACCCTGGCGCAGGGGGCCACCCCACTGGAGGAACCGCATGAACGTACGCACCCGCCGCACGTTCGTCGCGATCGGCGCCGCGCTGGTGCTGGTCGGCGCGCTCTCGGCCTGCCGCAACGAGACCCAGAACCAGATCCGCCGCAGCATCCAGGACTTCACGAACGTCCGCATGTACATCACGGTCTACTCCTGGACCGGCGAGCCCGTCTTCGAAGGGCTCGTCGACGGCAAGGTCACGCGCTCGAGCGCGACCAGCGACGACGGCAACTCGACGGCCGCGGGCGAGTACGTCTACTGGTACGACGACCGCGGTCGCTACCACCAGACGAGCCTCCCCTACCTGGTGACGACCTACGACCGGGGCACGACCGCGCTGCCCTGAGGTCCGTGATGGAACGGTGAGCGCCGCCGTGGCCGACCTCACCCGCGCCGGCCGCCTGGTCGCCTAGCCTGACGGTGACTCGCCGACCGCGATCGCCCGCCGACGCCCTGGCGGACGGGGTGGTCCCGCCCGGGAAGGACCGCACGATGCAACGACACCGCCGCTTCACCACGACCCTCCTCTCGTGGGCCGCGATCGTCCTCGCGACGTCCGCGTGCACCATCACGATCCTGCCGTCGGGACCGTTCGACGACGCTCGCCCGCGGCCGTCCGCCGTCATCGAGCGCTTCGAGAGCGTCCGTCGCAGCTACGCCGTGGGCGACCGCGTGCAGTTCCGCATCGCCACGAACCGCCCCGGCTTCGTGACGCTCACCGCGATCGACCCCGATGGCAGCGTGTACGTCATCGCGCGCAACCTCGAGGTGACCGGCCGTGGCACCGAGATCCTGCCGCCACCCAGCGCACGCGTCGCCTTCGTCGCGGTGCCGCCGACGGGGCGCCACGTGGTCCGCGCCCACTTCACCCCCACGCGTACCCCGGAGCGCGTCGTCTTCCGTGGGCTCGTCGGCTTCGACAGCTGGTCGAACGCCATCTCGATCGAGCTCAGCGGCACCGGCTTCGTCCTCGACGACGTCGCCGAGGTCCGCTTCGACATCCTCCGCTGATCCGTTCGATGGCCGCCGAGCCGGCGGCTGGAAAGGTCCCCATGCGCTCAGCCCTCCGCACCTGGTCGCTCGCGCTCCCGCTCGTCGGCCTGCTCGCCGCGTGCACGGTCACCTTCGTGCCCGACGGCGACGCCGGCGCGACCCGTCCCGAGGCGCCCACCCGACCGATCGTCCGGCCCGAGCCGGCGCCGCCGACGCGGCCCGGACCGGCCGTCGTGTTGCCGCCCGAAGGGGCGTTCCTGCAGTTCGAGGTCGCGCCGAACACCATCTACCCCGGGTCGGTGCTCACCTTCCGCACCCGGCTCAGCCAGGCCGGGTTCCTCACGGTCAGCGCGCTCGGCCCGGACGGCCAAGTGGTCGTCTTGGTGCGCAACGCGCCGGTGGCGGTGCGCCAGCAGCTGGTCCCTCCGACCGGCTCGCCCCCCGCGGACCGCGTCCTAGCCTCCGCGCCGACCGGGACCTGGCGCGTCTACGCGCAGTTCGCGACGGTGCGGACGCCTGCGCGGTACGACGGGATCACCGGCCTCGAGGCCTGGCAGCGGGCGATCGCCGCGGACCTCCGCGGGATCGACGGCGCGAGCCTCGTCGAGGCGAGCTACGAGGTCCGGCGCCGCTGAGGACGGTCGCGCGTGTCGTGCCAGGCGCGCGCTGGGGTACAATGCCTCCATGCGACCGCCGCTCGAGGTGGCCGGGGGCTTCTCCCGGTTGCCTCGAGCACGCGACGGAAGGCAGGCGACGTGGCAGGCCACAGCAAGTGGGCGCAGATCAAGCGCAAGAAAGCCGTGAACGACAAGCAGCGCGGCAAGGTGATCAGCAAGCACATCCGAGCGATCCAGACGGCGGTGCGTGAGGGCGGGGGCGGTGACCCCTCGGTCAACCTGCCGCTGAAGAACAGCCTCGCCGCGGCGAAGAGCGACAACGTCCCGGTCGACAACATCGAGCGCGCCATCGAGCGCGGCCTCGGCGGGCCCGACGGCGCAGCGGCGTTCGAGACCGTCGTGTACGAAGGCTACGGGCCGGCCGGGGTGGCCGTGCTCGTCGAGGCCCTCACCGACAACCGCAACCGCACCGTCGGCGAAGTGCGCCACGTGTTCACCAAGCGTGGCGGCAACCTCTCCGGCAGCGTCGCCTGGCAGTTCGAGAGCAAGGGGGTCATCGTCGTGCCCAGCTCCGCCGAGGCGGTCTCGGAGGTGGCGATCGACGCGGGTGCCGAGGACCTCGAGCTCGACGACGGCGTGACCGTCGTTACCACCCCGCCGACGGAGCTCTATGCCGTCGTGGACGCGCTGCAGGCCGCCGGCTTCGAGCCGGAGTCGAGCGAGTTGACGAAGGTGCCGCAGATGACCACCGCGCTGTCCGCTCAGGACGCGGGGCGGGTCGTCGCCTTCCTCGAGGCGCTCGAGGAACTCGATGACGTTCAGAACGTCTACAGCACCGCCGACCTGTCGGAACTCGTCGACGCGGTCGCGGGCTGAGGAGGTGCCCATGGGCTTCCCGACCGTCGCCTGGGAC
>JARGGE010000330.1 GCA_029210865.1 Trueperaceae bacterium | reverse complement strand
CAAGAGCCAGACCTTCCATGAGCGGCAGCGCGTGGGCGACGTCATGGCGCGCGCGACCAACGACGTGCGCCAGCTCAACTGGATGATGAACCCCGGGATCGCGCTCATCAGCGATTCGCTGCTGGGGCTCGTCGTGCCGATCGCCTTCATCGCGCTGCTCGACCCCGCGCTGCTCGCGGCTCCCCTCGCCTTCGTGGTCGCGTTCGCGGCCGCGCTGCGCGCCTACACGCGCCAGCTCAACCCGGTGACGGCGGCGCAGCGGCGCGCCTTCGGCGAGCTCAACGCCGGCCTCAACGAGACGATCGAGGGCATCGAGGTGGTCAAGTCGGCCGCGCAGGAGCCGGCCGAGCGCCGCCGCTTCTCCGACCAAGCGCGCCGCTACCGCGACCACTTCGTCCGCCAAGGACTGGTGCAGGCACGCTACCTGCCGCTGCTCATCGTCGCGGTGACCTTCGGGGCGGCCTTCGCGCACGGCCTCGTGCGGGTCGCCGACGGCGCGATCAGCAGCGGCGAGCTCATCGCCTACATGGGGCTGGTGGGGCTGCTGCGCTTCCCGGCCTTCATCTCGATCTTCACCTTCTCGCTGGTCCAACTCGGGCTCGCCGGCGCGCGTCGGATGCTCGAGCTCATGGAGGCGGCCACCGAGCTCGACGAGAACGCGGGCGGCCACGGGGCGCCGATGCGCGGCGCGATCGAGTTCCAGGACGTCACCTTCACCTACGCCGGCTCGGAGCGCGGCGGTGGGCTCCGCGGCGTCTCCTTCCGGGTCGAGCCGGGCCAGACGGTGGCGATCGTCGGGACCACCGGGTCGGGCAAGAGCACCCTGACGAAGCTCGTCAACCGCGTCTACGACGCGACGTCGGGGCGCGTGCTGGTCGACGGCGTCGACGTGCGCGACTGGAGCCTGGCCTCGCTGCGTTCGCAGATGTCGGTGATCGAGCAGGACGTCTTCCTGTTCGCGCGCTCGGTGGAGGAGAACGTCGCCTTCGGGCTGGACGGCGCCACCCGCGAGGCGGTCGTCGCGGCCGCGAAGGCGGCGCAGGCGCACGAGTTCGTCGAGCGCCTCCCCGAGGGCTACGCGACCGTGATCGGCGAGCGCGGCACCACCCTCTCGGGCGGCCAGCGCCAGCGGCTGGCGATCGCGCGCGCCCTGCTCGTCGATCCGCGCGTCCTGGTCCTCGACGACGCCACCAGCGCGGTCGACAGCGCCACCGAGGACGCCATCCAGCGTGCCATCCTCGCGGTGCTCGAGGGGCGCACGACGCTCCTGATCACCCACCGGCTGGCGCAGATCCGCCGGGCCGACCTGGTCGTCCTGCTCGAGCAGGGTCGGGTGGTCGACCAGGGGCGCCACGACGAGCTGCTCGCGCGCAGCGCCGCGTACCGGCGCATCTTCGGGCGGTCCTGAGATGGGCTTCGTCATGGACGGCATCGCGGCCGAGGGCTACGACCGCAGCTACTCGGACGGTGCGCTGCTGCGCCGCATCGCCCGCTACTTCCGGCCCCACCTGCCGACCATGCTTGCCGTGGGGGGCGCCACCGTCGCCGGCGCCGCGCTCGACGCGCTCCTGCCGGTGCTCGTCTCGGTGGGCGTCGACCGCGTCATCGACGAGGGCTTCACCCGCGCCACGCTGCTCGCCCGCGCCGGCTGGATCCTCGCCGCCGTGGTCGCGTCCGGAGTGCTCGCCTGGGGCTTCAACTACGTGCGCCAGTGGTGGACCGCGCGGGTGGTGGGCGACGTGGTGCTCACGCTGCGCGAGGACGCCGCCGACGCCGTGCTGGCACGCGACCTGTCGTTCTACGACGAGTTCTCCACCGGTCGCATCGTCAGTCGCGTGACCAGCGACACCCAGGACTTCGCGACGGTGGTGACGCTGACCCTGAACCTGATCGCGCAGGTGCTGCAGGTGGTCATCGTCGTCGGCGTGCTCGTGGCCATCGACCTGCGGCTCGCGCTGATCGCCACCGCGATCGCCCCCTTCATCGTCGCGACCGCCCTCGCCTTCCGCCGCATCGCGCGGCTGGTGACGCAGCAGGCGCGCCGGGTGCTGGCCGAGGTCAACGCGAACGTCCAGGAGTCGGTCACCGGCATCGCGGTGGCCAAGGCCTTCCGGCAGGAGGCGGCCACCTTCCGGCGCTTCCGTGAGGTCAACGCCCGCTCGTACCGCCTCAACCTGCGCCAGGGACTCGTGTTCTCGGCGATCTTCCCGGTGTTGGGCACGATCGCCGGCGTCGGCACCTTCCTGGTGCTCCTGTTCGGCGGCCGCTCGGTGCTCGGCGGCGACGTCACCCCCGGCCAGTGGTACCTGTTCGTGCAGGCGGTGGCGCTCTTCTGGTTCCCGCTGACCTCGATCGCCTCGTTCTGGAGCCAGTTCCAGCTGGGGCTGTCGGCGAGCGAGCGGGTGTTCGCGCTCATCGACGCCGAGCCGCGCGTGGTGCAGACGGGGGCAGCGCCCGCGCCGCGCCTCGCGGGGCGCATCGAGTTCCGCGCCGTCGACTTCGCCTACGTCCCCACCGAGCCGGTGCTGTCGCGCTTCGACCTGACGATCCCCGCCGGCGAGACCGTCGCGCTCGTCGGCCACACCGGGGCCGGCAAGTCGAGCCTGGGCAAGCTCGTCGCGCGCTTCTACGAGTTCCAGGGGGGCGCGATCCTGGTCGACGGCCACGACCTGCGCGGCTTCGAGCTCGCGAGCTACCGGCGCCAGGTCGGCATCGTGCCCCAGACGCCCTTCCTCTTCCGCGGCACGGTCCGCGACAACGTGCGCTACGCGCGCCCCGACGCCGACGACGCGGCGGTGGAGGCGGCGGCCCGGAGCGTCGCCGGCGGCGACTGGCTCGAGGCGCTGCCGAACGGGCTCGACACCGACGTGGCCGAGGGGGGGCGCGGGCTCTCGATGGGGCAGCGCCAGCTCGTCGCGCTGGCGCGCGTGCTGCTCCAGGACCCGCGCGTGCTCGTGCTCGACGAGGCGACCGCCAGCGTCGACCCCTTCACCGAGGCGCTCATCCAAGAGGGGCTCGAGGCCGCCCTCGTCGGGCGCACGGCGATCGTCATCGCCCACCGGCTCTCGACCGTCCGCCGCGCCGACCGCATCCTGGTGCTGCGCCGTGGCGAGGTGATCGAGGAGGGGACCCACGACGCGCTCGTCGCGCGTGGGGGCGCCTACGCCGAGCTCTACGACACCTACTTCCGCCATCAGGCGCCCGAGTACGACCCGACCCTGGCGGGCGCTTGAGGGGTCGCCGGGGCGACGCTCCCGGGGGTAGCCTTCTAGGACCGTGCGCCTCCCGCCCAGCACCCTGCCGCTCGCCTTCGTCGTCGCCCTCGCCGTCGGCGGCATCGTCTTCGTCGCCGGGGTGCGCGACGGCGGCGCGGTCGAGGTGGTGCGCGTGTGGACCTGGGTGGACGAGCCCGGCGACGTCGGCGAGGTCGTCGCCGCGCTCGGCAGCCGAGCGGTGCAAGCCGACGCGGTCCTGCGGTTGGCCGGTGGGCCGGTGACCGCGGACGACGTCGCAGACGTGGCGCGGTGGACTCGGGTGGCTACCCAGGG
>JARGGE010000032.1 GCA_029210865.1 Trueperaceae bacterium | reverse complement strand
CGAGTTCGAGCGCCTGCTCGGCTTTTTCAAGGCCCTGGCCAACGAGACCCGGCTGCGCATCGTCGGTATCCTCGCCAATCGCGAGGCCAGCGTCGGCGACCTGGCCGACTTGCTCGAGGTGCGCGAGCCCACCGTGTCGCACCACCTGAAGCAGCTCGTCGACGTCGGGTTGGTGCGCGCCGAGAAGCGCGGCCGCTGGACCTACTACGAGTTGGCGCCCGCCGCCTTCCGGGCGCTCTGCGCGGCCTTGGCGCCCTTCACGCACGCCCCCGAACCCAGCGAGATCGCCGCGTGAGACGCCCCATCCCCGCCGCCGACGGTGCCGAGCTGCGCGAGGCCGTCCGCGGCTACTACACCGAGCGGCTCGCCACCGGCTGCTGCGGCCCGAGCGCGTCGAACGTCGTCTTCGAGGCCGCCCCCGACGTCCCCTCGTTCGGGTGCGGCGACCCCAACGCCGCCGCCGCGTTCCGGCCGGGGGGGACGGTGCTCGACCTGGGCAGCGGCGCCGGGTTCGACGCGCTGCGCGCGGCCGAGGCGGTGGGCCCCACGGGCGCCGTGATCGGCGTCGACATGACCCCGGCGATGCTCGAGCGCGCCCGCGCTGCCGCCGAACGGCTCGGCCTGGCGCACGTGCGGTTCGTCGAGGGCACCATCGAGGCGCTGCCGCTGGGCGACGCCAGCGTCGACGTGGTCATCAGCAACTGCGTGGTCAACCTCTCGGCCGACGTGCCGCGGGTGCTGGCCGAGGCCCACCGCGCGCTGCGCCCCGGCGGCCGCCTGCGGCTCAGCGACACCTTCCGCCACGGCTTCGCGCACGCGGAGCTCGAGCGCGACGCTTGGTGCGCTTGCGAGGCCGGCGCCCACGACCCGCGCACCTTCGCCGCACAGGCGCGCGCCGCCGGGTTCGTCGACGTGCGCGTCGACGCGCCGCCGGCGGGGATCGCCGACGGGACCACCTACGGCGCGGTGCTGCACGGCACCAAACCGGTTGCGGCCGACGGGGCCGCGTGACCCGCGTCCTGGTGCTCTGCACCCACAACAGCGCGCGAAGCCAGATGGCCGAGGGCTGGCTGCGGCACCACGCCGCCGGGCGTGGGCTCGAGCTCGACGTCTGGTCGGCGGGCACCGAGCGCAGCCGGGTGAAGCCCGGCGCGATCGCCGCGATGGCCGAGGTGGGGATCGACCTGTCGACCCACGCCAGCAAGCGGCTCGACGAGGTCGCCGACCCGTGGGCCTTCGACGTGGTCCTCACCGTCTGCGACGCCGCGAACGAGACCTGCCCGGCCTACCCGGCGCGCACGACGCGGCTCCACGCCGCCTTCCCCGACCCGAGCGGCCACCCGCTCGAGCGCTGGCGCGAGGTGCGCGACGCGATCGGCGCCGCGATGGCGCGGCTGGCCGACGTCCTCGCGGCCGGGCGCACGCCCACCGAGGCCGACGTCGCTGGGGGGACGGTCGCCGCCCAGCCGGTGGGCCTGGCGTGAGCGGGGCGGCGTTCGCGCCGAAGCCGCGCCGCCTCGGCTGGCTCGACCGCTACCTCACCGTCTGGATCCTCCTCGCGATGGCGGCGGGGGTGGCGCTCGGCGCGCTGTTCCCAGGGTTCGGGGGCGCCCTCGACCGGCTGAGCGTCGGCACCACCAACGTGCCGATCGCCATCGGCCTGATCCTGATGATGTACCCGCCCCTCGCCAAGGTGCGCTACGGGGCGCTCCCGCGGGTCTTCCGCGACGTGCGCGTGCTCGCGCTGTCGCTCGTGCAGAACTGGGTGATCGGTCCGGTGCTGATGTTCGGCCTGGCGGTCCTGTTCCTGCGCGACCATCCCGAGTACATGATCGGCGTGATCCTGATCGGCTTGGCGCGCTGCATCGCGATGGTGCTCGTCTGGAACCAGCTCGCGGACGGCGACAACGACTACGCCGCCGGGTTGGTGGCGTTCAACAGCGTCTTCCAGATCCTCTTCTTCAGCGCCTACGCGTACCTGTTCGTCACCGTCCTGCCGCCCGTGCTGGGCCTCGAGGGCGCGGTGGTCGACGTGTCGATCGCCGAGGTGACGGCCGCGGTGCTCCTGTACCTGGGCCTCCCGTTCGCGCTGGGGGTGCTCTCGCGGGTCGTGCTCATCGGGCGCTTCGGCCGCACCTGGTACGACCGCGTCTTCGTGCCGCGGATCTCGCCGCTGACGCTCGTCGCGCTGCTCGCGACCATCGTCGTCATGTTCGGGCTCAAGGGCGACGCGATCGTCGCGGTCCCGCTCGACGTGCTGCGGATCGCGCTCCCGCTGCTCCTCTACTTCGTGGTCATGTTCCTGGCGAGCTTCGCCATGGGGCGCGCGATCGGCGCCGACTACGCGCGCACCGCGACGCTGTCGTTCACCGCCGCGTCGAACAACTTCGAACTGTCCCTGGCGGTGGCCATCGGCGTCTTCGGGCTCGGGTCGGGCGTGGCGTTCGCCGCCGTCATCGGCCCGCTGGTCGAGGTGCCGGTGCTGCTGGGGCTGGTCGGGGTGGCGCACGCCCTGCGGCGGCGCTGGTTCGCGGCGCCGTCCGTGCGAACGGGCGAGCCGGCCGTGGAGCCGGGTCCATGACCAACGGCGCGTCTCGATGACCTAACCTGGGGCCGGGAGCGGCCCGGCTTCGCCGGGGGTGTCGCTGCAGCGCGAGGCGCAACCTCGCTCGCCGTGGACGTGGCTCATCCACCCGCCCCCATCCCGACGCGGTCGCGTACGGGTCAGTCTGCC
Source organism: Trueperaceae bacterium (assembly GCA_029210865.1). GTDB lineage: Bacteria > Deinococcota > Deinococci > Deinococcales > Trueperaceae > JAABTL01. Next base: position 10,473 of record JARGGE010000032.1, on the reverse strand, counting down.
TCGACGTCCTCTTGCTGGAACGTGGCCAGGCCCTCCGGAAGGGCGACGACGATCCGCCGCATGTTCGCGTTCACGCGCACGAGCGGGCCCGCGACGCGGGTGCCCCGTCGGTACCACACCGGGTCGCTGCGGCCGGCGAGGAACGCGTGGGCATCGCGTAGCATCGTCAGCTCGACGACCTCGCCGCTGCGCCGTACGGGCGGCGACGCGTCGCGGGCGCGGGAACGGGACGAACTCGGGACGGACACGGGACGACCTCCGGCAGGCAAAGGACGGATTTCACGAACGAGGCGCGGAGCAGTATCGCGCATCCGGCGCGCGCCGGCCGGGACGAACGTCCCTACCCGTGGCAGATACGCAACGAGCTTTCCGATGGAGGCAGCGCCCGTGGGTGGTCGGGGCCGAGCCTAGCGGCCCCCGACGAACACCGCCAAGGCGGCCGCGCGCTCGGTGCCGTCCGGGTAGGTGACGTCGACCGACAGCACCCAGTCGCCCGCCATGTCGAAGGCGAAGCCCTCGGTGCGGTAGACGCCCGCCCCCACCTCGGGGGCCTCCGCGACCACCGGCACCATGCCGGCGTGGGTCATGTCGCCCACCACCCGCACGCGCGCGCCGCTCACGGGGGCGCCGTCGAGCGCGGGGCGCACCTCCACGGTCGCCGGGCCGACGCGGGCCGGGCGCTCGAGCAGCGCCACGGCGATCGGCCGCCGCGCGTCGGCCTCGCCGTCGGACGGTGGGTCGCAGGCGACCAGCGTCGCCACGGCCAGCGCCAGCAGGAGCCAGCGCAGCGCGCGCCGCGGGACCGGGCGCCTCACGCCGCGCTCCGGCCGACGTCGACCCAGGCGCCGGTGGCGTCGCGCGCGAACGGTCGCCAGACCAGGCACACGGCGCGCACCGCCACGTCGGTGCTCTTCGGGCGCACCGCCAGCGTCTCGATGGCGTCCTCGTCGACGACGCCGCCAGCGAGGTCGGCGAGCTGGCGCTCGAGGTCCGCCTCGAGGATCTCCAGTTCGCGCGCGACCGCCGCCGCCGTCTCCTTGGCCCGCTCGACCTCGGCGCCGCCCCCGGTGGCGCGCGTGACGGAGCGGAGCGACGTGTTGAGGCTGGTGGCAGAGGGGGAGCGGCGGCCCAGGAAGGAGCCCAACAGGGTCGTGCCCACCCGGATGGCGGCGTCCATGCGCTTCTGGCTCGCCTTCGCGGCGTGGCGCTCGACCGTCTGCTCCGCCCGCCGCATGCGCGCGTCGAGCGTGGCGAGCTTCTTGGCGTGCGCGGCGCGCAGCTTCTCGCGGGCGGCGTCGCGCACCTCGTGGGCGGCGTGGCGGACGCGCGCCCGGAAGGCGGCCTCGTCCTCGTCCGCGGTCGAGATCAGCTTGAGCGCCTTGTGGCGGTAAAGGGTCAGGGGCAGGTCGGCGCGCACGTGGCGGGCGAAGCCCTTCTCGGCGGCCGCCCAGGTGCGCGCGTCGAGGCGCGCCTCGGGGGCCTCGAAGGTCGCCCCCTCGAGCGGTGCGTCGTCGAGCGCGTCGAGGGCCAGCGGGGCGGGCTCGCTCGCCGCCCAGTCCACCGCGACCGCGCTGCCGGTCGGCTCGACCGCGCGCACGACGCGCGCGGCCTCGTCGACGCCGTAGGTGCCGTGGGTGTAGCGCACGTCGGCGAAGCCGACGACCATCGGGTGGTAGGTGACGTCCTGCACGCCCGGGTGCGCCGGCACGAAGCGCTCGAGCAGCTCGGGCGGCAGCGCCGGCCGCGCCCCCGCGGCGCGCGTCTGGCGCGTCGCCGCGACCGCGGTGCTCGTCCCGTCGCCGACCACCGAGGCCGGCAGGCGCCGCAGCTGCTCGCGCGTCATCGGACCGGCCAGGTACGACAGCACCCAGCGGGTGCCGAAGAGCGCCGGCGCGTCCTCGTGGACGTTGTGGAGCAGGAAGGTGCGGGCGCCGAGGCCGCTGAGGGTGGCGTCGAGCGCCGCCTTGTCGAGGCGACCGCCGCCATCAGCGGCCAGCAGGCCCGAGAGCAGCCGCGCCTTGTCCTGTTCGGTCTGGAGCCGGCCGACGAACCAGGTGCCCGCGTTCGAGAGCCCCTTGTAGTCCAGGTCGACCGGGTTCTGGGTCGAGAGCACCAGCCCGACCCCGAAGGCGCGCGCCTGCTTCAGGAGCGTCAGCAGCGGCGCCTTGGTGGGCGGCGCCGCCACGGGTGGCATGAAGCCGAAGAGCTCGTCGATGTAGACGAGCGCCCGCAGGCTGCCCGTGCCGCTCTGGGCGCGCGTCCAGGCGAGCACCTCGTTGAGCAGGAGCGCGACCACCGTGGTGCGCTCGGCGTCGCTCAGGTGCGCGATCGAGACGACCGCGACGCGCGGCCGGCCGTCCTCGCGGAAGAGCATCCGGCCCACGTCCATCGGCTCGCCCTGCAGCCAGGTCGCGAAGCCGGGGGAGGCGAGCACGGCGTTCATGGCCATCGCGAGCTTGGCGCGCTCGCTCGCGGGGGCGAAGGTCTCGACGTCGAGGACGCCCACCTGCGCGAACGGCGGCGTCTGCACCCCCAGGATCAGGTCGGCGAGGTCGGCGTCGCGGCCGCTGCGCCACAGGTGCTCGAGCAGGGTGGCGACGAGGACGTGGTCGCGACCGGTGGGGTCGGGCTCGCGCCCGACGAGGGTGAGCAGCGCCGACACCGACGCGGTGAGGCGCTCGGCGAGCAACTCCGGGTCGTCGAGGACCGCCTCGGCGGGGCGCGCGAACGACTTGAGGATCGAGAGCGGTCGCCCGGCGGTCGAGCCCGGGGTGTAGACGCGCACGTCGGCGGCGTCGCGGTAACGCGCGACGCGCGCGGCGTCCTGCCCGTGCACGGCCAGGCCCTCGCGCCAGCGCCGCGCCTGGTCGGCGGCGAAGGCGGGCACGTCGAGCCCCTGGCGACCGGCCGCGGCCGGGTCGACCCAGGGCTCGAAGTCGGCGGGCGCGAGGTCGGGGAAGGCGAGCGCCAGGTTCGCGAGGTCGCCCTTGGGGTCGATCGCCAGCACCGGGATGCCGTCGAGCGCGGCCTCCTCGATCAGGCCGACGCCCAGGCCGGTCTTGCCGGAGCCGGTCATGCCGACGATGACCGCGTGGGTGGTGAGGTCCTTGGCGTCGTAGAGGAGGAGGCGGTCGCTCGCGGTCCGCGCGTCGGCCTCGAGCTCCCGCCCGAGGTAGAAGGTGCCGAGCTTCTCGAAGTCCATGATGAGGCAGTCTAGCGTCGCGCGCTGCCCGTTCCGGTGCGCGCACCGCCGCACCGCCGCGGCGGCCTGGGCTAGGCTGACGACGACGTGAAGACCTTCTACCTGCTCGACGGCCACGCCCAGGTGTTCCGCGCCTACTACGCGCCCTTCCGCCCGCTCACGAGCCCCAGCGGCGAGCCGGTGAAGGCCGTGCACGTGTTCACCCAGTTGCTGCTCAACCTGATCTTCAAGCAGAAGCCCGACTACCTCGCGATCGCCTTCGACGTCGCCGACGCCACCACCGAGCGGCGCGCCGACTACGAGGCCTACAAGGCGCAGCGCGAGGCGGCGCCCGACGACCTGGGGCCGCAGTTCCAGCGCGTCTTCGAGGTCGTCGCGGCGATGGGCATCCCCACCTTCATGGTCGCCGGCCACGAGGCCGACGACGTGATCGCGACCATCGCCGAGCGGCTCGCCACCGCGGGCGAGGAGGTCGACCTGCGGATCGTCAGCAAGGACAAGGATCTGCACCAGATCCTCACCCCCACGGTCCGCTTGTGGGACCCCACGAACGGCGCCCTGATCGGCCCCGACGAGCTGTGGACCCAGAAGGGCTACCGCCCCGAGCAGGCCGCCGAGATCCAGACGCTCGTCGGCGACCCCACCGACAACGTCCCTGGCATCCACGGGGTGGGGATGAAGACCGCGGCCAAGCTGATCGAGAAGTACGGCACCGCCGACGCGGTCATCGCGCACGCCGACGAACAGACGCCCAAGCTGCGCGAGAACCTGCTGGCCGGCGCCGCCGGTCTCGCGCTCACCCGCCGGCTCGTGACGCTGAAGCGCGACGTCGAGTTCGACTTCGACCTCGGGGCCTGCGCCACGCCGACGGTCACGAAGGGCGACGTCCGCGAGCTCTTCGAGGTGCTCGGGTTCCGCGGGCTGCTCGACCTGGTGCCCGACGACCCGGCGGCCGCCGCGGGCGCGCCGGTGCCGGCCGCGCCCCCGGCCGCGACCGACTACCGCCACGTCGCCAGCGAGGAGGACCTGGCGGCGCTCCTGACGGCGCTCGACGGCGTCGAGACCCTGGCGATCGACACCGAGACCACCGGCCTGTCGGTGGTGGACGCCGACCTGGTGGGGTACGCGCTCTCGTGGGCGGCGGGCACCGGCTGGTACGTGCCGGTGCGCAGCCACACCGGGCCCACGCTCGATCCCGCGCGCGTGCGCGAGGCGCTGCGGCCGGTGCTGGAGAGCGAGCGCGTGCGCAAGGTGGGCCACCACCTCAAGTTCGACCTGAGCATCTTGGAGCGCGAGGGGATCACCGTGCGCGGGCCGATCTTCGACACGCTGATCGCGGCCGCCCTGCTGAACCCGGAGCGCCGCGGCAACTCGATGGACGACCTGGCGCGCGAGCTGCTCGGCCACGCCACCGTGCCCATCAGCGACCTGATCGGCAAGGGCAAGAACCAACGCAGCATGCTCGACGTCCCGCTCGAGCGGCTCGTGCCCTACGCGGCCGAGGACGCCGACGTCACCTGGCGCCTCTTCGAGGTGCTGCGCCCGCGGCTCGAGGCGATCGACCCCGACCTGTGGCGGCTGTACGAGGAGGTCGAGCTGCCGCTCGTGCGGGTGCTCGCCGCGATGGAGCGCGCCGGCGTCACCCTCGACGTCGCGCGCCTCGCCGAGTACCGCACCGAGCTCGCGGGCCGCATCGAGGCGCTGCGCGCGCGGGTGCTCGAGGCGGCCGGCTGCGACTTCAACGTCGACAGCCCCAAGCAGCTCTCCGAGGTGCTGTTCGGCCGGCTCGGCTTCCGGGTGGTCAAGAAGACCAAGACCGGCGCCAGCACCGACGCCGAGGTGCTCGACACGCTCGCCGCCGAGACGCGCCACCCGCTGCCCGAGCTGGTGCTCGAGTACCGCGAGCTCACCAAGCTGCTGGGCACGTACGTCGAGCCGCTGCCCTCGTACGTCTCGCCCACCACCGGGCGGCTGCACGCCTCGTTCCACCAGACCGGCGCCGCCACCGGGCGGCTCTCGTCGTCGGACCCCAACATCCAGAACATCCCCATCCGTAGCGACGCCGGGCGCGAGATCCGGCGCGCCTTCGTCGCGTGCGACGACGAGCACCTGCTGCTCTCGGCCGACTACTCGCAGGTCGAGCTGCGCGTGCTCGCGCATTTCAGCGAGGACGAGGCGCTGCTCGAGGCCTTCCGCGCCGACCGCGACATCCACGCCTTCGTGGCCTCGCAGATCTACGGCGTCGCCCTCGAGGACGTGACGCCCGGGCAGCGCGCGGTGGCCAAGACGGTGAACTTCGGCATCGTCTACGGCCAGACCGCCTACGGGCTCGCGCGCACGCTGCGCATCGCGCCCGACGAGGCGCAGGCCTTCATCGCCACCTACAAGGCGACCTACACCGGGCTCGACCGCTTCCTGCAGGGGTGCGTCGAGGAGGCCCGCGGCCACGGGTTCGTCAAGACGATCCTCGGCCGCCGCCGCCCCATCCCGCAGGTGGCCTCGCGCAACTTCAACGAGCGCGCGCTGGGCGAGCGCCTCGCGATCAACACCGTCATCCAGGGCTCGGCCGCCGACCTGATCAAGCTGGCGATGGTGCGGCTGCACGCGCGCCTGGAGCGCGAGGCCACCGGCGCCCAGATGCTCATCCAGGTGCACGACGAGCTGGTGCTCGAGACCCCCAAGGCGCACGCCGACCAGGCGCTGCGCGCCACGGTCGAGGAGATGCAGGGCGCGATCGCGCTGCGCGTGCCGCTGAAGGTGGAGGCTGCGGTGGGGCCGAACTGGTTGGAGGGGAAGGGGTAAGGCCCTTCCTCACTGCATCAGAGGCGTCCACTCCAGGACGATGAACGCGTGGGCGCGAAGGAACGCCCATCGGTTCGTCGCTGCCGGGTCGGTCATGCGTCCTCCTTCGTTTCGTGCGCGAAACCGTGGCCCCGTCGGGCGTCGGACCGCCGCATGCGCAAAGGCCGCTTCGCATGCACGGTGTGGCTCGACTCAGCGCGCCACGAGCGGCCACACCACGGCAAGGGACAGCGCGCGCAGGGCCAACGCGTTCGAACTCCGTACCGAGCGTGGCCACGTCGCCCACGAACGCTTCGACAAGGACAGCATAACCGCTTCGTGAGCGACGCGGTCTGCACCGTCGGTCGCCGCCAAAGAGCGCGCTCTCCGAAGACGAACGGCGTGTTCCAGGGGCGAGCCGGTCCGTCAGGCCTCACGTGAGGCCGAGAAACTCGACGAGCTGGCGGGCGGCGACGATCTTGACGCCGTGCACCTTCTTCAGTACGAGGAGGTCGCCCTTGTCGCCGGTGACGAGCCAGTGCACCTCACCCACGATCGCGGTGGCCACCAGGGGGTCGTCGTCCGGCTCGGGCGACACGGCGATGGCCGGCAGGCCCGCGAACACCACGGCGTGGCGGCGCATGCGGCCGATCAGACGGCCCACTTCGTGGGGCGTCAAGGATGCCCTCAACCGCGGGTACCGGCTCACCCGCCCCAGCTCGTCGAGCTGCCACTCGGACGTGACGAGCGTAAACCGTCGTTCCACCCACGCCCGGAGCAAAAGGTCCGCCGGACTCGCGGGTCACAGCAGACCGGAGATGAGGGCGTTCGTGTCGAGGACGACCCGCACTCAGTCGCGATCGCGCGTGCGCGCCCATCGGACGGCGTCGTCGACGAGGCTCGCAAGCTCGTCGTCGGGCACGTTCGCGTTTCGGGCCTGGACCTCCTCGACGGTGAGCCGGAACAAGCGCTCCTCGACCGCCTCCTCGACGAACCGCGAGATCGCCCCCTTCTTCATACCGCGCTCGGCCAGGAAGGTCCTGAGGTTGCGATCGGTCACTTCGCTGACGACGACGGTCCATCGCTCCATGGCGCCATCATACACATGTACGTATATCGTGTTGTGCTTACAGCTGATCGTCCTGCCGAGCGGCATTGGGTTTCTCGCAGAAGCCCCCGTGCGCGCCTTCCAGCGCACCGCAAGCTGCGCTGCGCGTCCTTCAGCGCAGCGCAGCCACCATGGAGCGCAACGCCGGCGCCGAGATCTCGCCCACGTGCACGTCGACCAGCCGCCCCTGGGCATCGAAGGCGAAGGTGGTGGGGAGCCCCGCCACCTGCAGCGCGGTGCCCACCGTCTGGCGCCGGTCGAGGAGCACGCCGGAGGTCGGCAAGCCCTCGCGCGTGAGGTACGTCGCGACGGTGCCGGGGGCCTCGCCCTGGTTGACGAGCAGCACGCGCACGTCGGGCGTGCTCGCGGCGACCGCGGCGAAGGCGGGCAGCTCGCGTCGGCACGGCGGGCACCAGGTGGCCCACACGTTCACGACCGTCGGCGACCCGGTGGCGGCGAGGTCGACGCTCCCGCCCTCGAGCGCTTCCAGATTGAGCGCGGGCGCCACCACGTCGGTGTCCTGGGCAACGGGCGCCAAGAGCCCGGAGGGCACCCACCAGGCGAGGAGGGCGGCGGCGCCGATCACCGGCGCGATCCGCCGCAGCGCCGGCGTCCGCCGCGCCTCGTAGGCGGTGTAGGCGGCGGCCGCGGCGACGCCCCACCAGGCCGCGAAGCCGCCCTGCCAGAAGGCGAGCGCGGAGAGTGGCGCGGCGGCGAAGTCGGTCGCGTGCGTCGCGACGAAGCCCAGGCGGGCGCCGACGAAGGCGACCGCGGCGGCGCGCCAGCCCCAGGCGGCGACCGACGGGTTCGCGCGCCGCGCGAGCCATTCGGCCCCCACGAGCAGCACGAGGAAGCCGAGCCCGGCGTAGGCGCGGTCGAGCGAGAGGACGAGCGGGCCGAGCGTCAGCGCGCCCATCGGGGCGCCGCGGGGCAACGAGTCATGCGCGCAACATACCCCATGGGGGTACCAAAGGGGGTCAGTCGTCGCGCTCGAGCGTCACCCGGACGCGGTCGCGACCGCGCTCGGCGACCTCGGCCTCGAGCTCCAAGCCGCCGCGCCGGTAGTCGGCCTCGATCTCGCGTCGCTTCACGTCGAGGTCGGTGCGGCGCCAGCCGGCGGCCGCCAGCTCGGCGTGGAGGCGGTCGTAGACGGCGCGGACGCCGGCGCTGCCGATCAGGTCGTAACGCAGCCGGTCGCCGCGCGCTTGGACGTCGGCGACGCGGGCGCCCGGCGGCACCGTGACGGGCCAGCGGGCGTCGACGCGCGGGCTGCCGACGGTGGCGACGACGCCCGCGCGCACGTTCACCCCGACGTCGCCTGGGGTGAACGTGACGGTGCAGGCGGAGAGGAGCGCGGTGGCCGCCACCGCGGTGAGGACCGTTCGAAGCGATCGCATCATGCCCGACCTTCGCACGCGCGCCTGAACGCCACCTGAACCGGGGGTCGTGGCCCGCGCGCGGTACCATCGAGCGATGCGCATCCTGGTCAGCAACGACGACGGCGTCCACAGCCCGGGGATCGCGGCCCTGGCGCGCGTGGCGCAGACCTACGGCGACGTCCGGGTGGTGGCCCCCGACGTCGAGCAGTCCGCGATGAGCCACGCGATCACGGTCCGGCGACCCCTGCACTACGCGCGCCAGAAGCTCGACGGTCTCGAGGCGTACAAGGTCGACGGCACCCCCGCCGACTGCGTCGCGCTGGGCGCCCACCACTGGGACAAGGTCGACCTGGTGCTCACCGGCATTAACCTGGGGCTCAACATCGGCCACAACATCTGGCACTCCGGCACCGTGGCGGCGGCCAAGCAGGCGAGCTTCCTCGGGATCCCGGCGATCGCCTTCAGCGCGCCGGCGGTCGAGGGCGACGTCGACTACGCGGTGTTCGAGCCGTACCTGACGCAGGTGCTCGACCTCTTCCTCGCGCACCCCGACCTGCCGCTCCTCAACGTCAACTTCCCCGACCACCCGAAGGGGCTGCGCTGGACCAAGATGTCGGTCCGCCACTACGAGGGCTACGTGATCCCGGGCCAGGACCCGATGGGGCGCACCCACTACTGGTTCGCGGAGGAGCCACGCGATCGCGTCGAGGAGGATACCGACCGCTGGGCCATCGAGCAGGGCTACGTCTCGCTCACGCCGTTGCGCCTCGACCTCACCGACGAGCGACGGCTGGACGCGGCGCACGCGGCCGCGCCCGTCTGAGGGCCCGGTCATGGGACGGCGCGAGCGGCGGGCACGGCGCGGGGCGGCGATGACCTACGAGGCCTTCAAGGCGCTGGTCGAGTCCATGGTCGACGAGATCCCGGACGCCTTCCTGAAGGGCCTGCAGGGCGTGCACGTGATCGAGGAGCCCAAGCTCGAGGAGGGCTACGTCGACGTCTGGCGCCTGGGTGAGTACCTCGACCCCGGCACCGAGGACTTCCTCGGGGCGGGGGAGGGGCTCGGGCGCCACGTGGCGCTCTACTACGGCAGCTTCGTCGAAGTCGGCGACGGCGACCCCTCGTTCGACTGGGAGGACGAGGCCTGGGAGACGCTCACGCACGAGCTGCGCCACCACGTCGAGTCGCTCGCGGGCGACGGGCGGCTCATCGAGCAGGACCTGCTCGACGCGGAGGGCTTCGAGCGGGAGCGCTGATTCAGTCGGTGCGCGGGGCGCCGAGGTCGAAGCTCGGCGTCTCGAACCCGTCGGCGTGCGTACCGCCGCGCAGGGCAGCGCGAAGGCCCTCGTTCACGACCTCCTTGAACGACGCGCGGCGCTCGTGCATCCGCCGCCGGATCAGCTCCTCGACGTCCGGGTCGAGCGTCACGGTGGTGCGCACGGGTGCATCATCGCATCGCGGGGTCGTGCCTCAACGCAGCGACGAAGCACCGTCCGCCCCGAAGAGCGGACCCTGCACCACCCGCGCCGCGAGCGGCAGGAGCCCCGAGGCGGTCACCCCGATCAGGCGCACGGCGCCCGGTGGCCGCGCGGTCGCGAAGGCCAACCGCTCCGCCACCGGCCACAGCTCGACCGCGTTGGCCACCGGGTTGGCGGGCGTCGCGGAGCGGGTGACGATCCGGAAGTCGGCGTACTTCACCTTCACCGTCACCGTGCGCGCCGCGAGGGCGCCGCGCTCGAGGCGCCCGCCCACGGTGGCGCAGGCGCGCGCGAGTTCCGGCGCCAGCTCGGAGATGCTGCGCAGGTCGCGCCCGAAGGTGCGCTCCGCGCCGATCGACTTGCGGCGACGGTCGGGCACCACCGGTCGCGGGTCGTCGGCGTGCGCGATGCGGTGCAGGAAGGCGCCTAGCTTGCCGAAGCGCTCGACCAGCACCGCCTCGTCGTGGGCGCGCAGGTCGGCGCCGCTGGCGATCCCCAGCGCCTTGAGCCGCTCGGCGGTCTTGG
>JARGGE010000329.1 GCA_029210865.1 Trueperaceae bacterium | reverse complement strand
GACGGGGCTGCTCGGTCGCACGGCGCTCTTCCTGAACCTGGCCGACGACCCGCCCATGGAGCGCATCGTCACCCCGCGCGCCGCGCTGACGCTCGCCGAGTTCCTCGCCTTCGAGCGCGACATGCACGTGCTGGTCCTCATGACCGACATGACCAACTACGCCGAGGCGCTGCGCGAGCTGTCGGCCCGCAAGAACGAGGTCCCCGGCCGCAAGGGCTACCCGGGCTACCTCTACACCGACCTCGCCGGCCTCTACGAGCGCTGCGGCCGAGCGCGCGGCCGCGCCGGGTCGCTCACCCAGATCCCCGTGCTCACCATGCCCGGCGACGACATCACCCACCCCATCCCCGACCTCACCGGCTACATCACCGAGGGGCAGGTGGTGCTGTCGCGGGCGCTGCACCGCGCCGGCGTCTACCCGCCGGTCGACGTACCCGCCTCGCTCTCGCGGCTCATGAAAGACGGGATCGGCGAGGGACGCACCCGCGACGACCACGCCGAGGTCGCGGCGCAGCTGTTCGCGGCCTACGCGCGCGTGCGCGAGGTGCGCAACCTGGCGCTGATCATCGGCGAGAGCGCGCTGTCGACCACCGACCGCACGTACCTCGCGTTCGGGACCGCCTTCGAGCGCGAGGTGCTGGCGCAGGGGCCGGACGAGGCGCGCCCGCTCGACCGGACCCTCGACCTCGCCTGGGCGGCGCTCGCGAAGCTGCCCGCCGACGAGCTGCACCGCATCTCCGACGCGCAGCTCCGGCGCCGCTACCGCGGCAAGCTCGACCAGAGCGGACCGAAGGCGGTGGCGCGCGATGGCGGTTGACGCCCAACTCCCGCGCACCCGCTCATCGCTGCTGCAGCTGCGGCAATCGCTCTCGGAGGCGCGCGAGGGGCACGCGCTGCTCGAGCGCAAGCGCGAGGTGCTGCTGCGCGAGGTCTGGGAGCTGATGCGCGCCGCGCGCCAGCACGAGGGCCGCGTCCGCGAGCGCTTCGACGCCGCCCACGCCGCGCTCCGCGCCGCCCGGCTCGACGCCGGGAGCGAAGCGGTGCGCTGGGCGCTGCTCGCGCCCTCGGCCCAGACGTCGTGCCGCGTCGACGTGCGCAACCTCATGGGCGTCGCGCTCCCCTCGGTCGACCTCACCGTGGTCCCGGAGCGGCTCACCACCAGCGCCGGCGGCACGCCGGTCGCGCTCGACGCCACCCGGCGACGCTGGCTCGAGGTCGCCGAGGTTCTGGCCGTGTGGGCCGAGACCTACGGGTCGGTGTGGCGCGTCGCGGCCGAGCTCGCGCGCACCCAGCGGCGCGTGGCCGCCCTCGAGCAGGTGCTCATCCCCGAGCTCGAGGAGGGGATCCGCGCGATCGAGGAGACGCTCGAGGAGGCGGACCGCGAGGGCTTCGTGCGCACCAAGCGCGTCAAAGCCCGGCTCGAGCAGGAGCGATCGGAGGCCGACCGTGCATGACCGCAGCTCGTCGGACCGCATCTTCCGCCATCTGCTGATCCCCACCGACGGCTCCGACGCCTCGGTGGCCGCCGCGCGCCTCGGGTTCCGGATCGCGCGCAGCTTCGGCGCCCACGTCGACCTGCTCTTCGTCATCGACCTGCTGCTGTGCGAGGAGCTGCGGCGCTTCGACGCGCGCGAACTCGAGGAGGTCCAGCGCGAGCTGCTCGAGCAGGGCGAGCGCATCGTGGGCGTGCTGCGCGAGGAAGCCGAGCGCGAGGGGCTCGGCGTGACCACCGAGGTGCGCCGCGGCGACCCCTTCGAAGAGATCGTCGCCCGCGCCCACGCCCGCGGCGTGGACCTGATCGCCATGGGGCACGTCGGCCGCCGCCCGCGCGCGCGCGTGCTGCTCGGCTCGGTGGCCGAGCGCGTGCTCGAGTTCGCGCCGTGCCCGGTGATGGTCGTCAAGCACGACTTCGACAAGGCCCGCTGACGGCCGGCGACCGCGTGGGCCGCTTCGGTGCGCCACGCGTCGCACCGGCGATCCTCAGATCGGTCCGCCCCGACCCGACCAGGCGTCCTCCCCCGCGGGACCGCGCCACGCCGCCGCCAGTCGCGGCGCGCCGCCCTCGACCACCCGGACCCCCTCGGGCAGTGGGCCCCACGCGCCCAACAGCGCCGCCAGCCCCGCGGCGTCGGGGTGGGCGAGCTCAAGCCCGCCGAACGCCAGCGGTCCGCCCAGCGACGCCGACGGGTGCGGCGAGCCGCGCCAATCGATGAAGAACGGCATCAGGCCGCCGTACGGGTGGCCGTCGACGTACACCAGCTCCCAGGCGAGCGCCACGCCGTCGGGGCGCGTGCGCGTCATCGGCAGCCGCCGCGCCGACAGTCCGAGCGAACGGACGCGCTCGGCCACCGCGTCCGCGTCGCCGGCCCGCGCGCACCAGCCGTGCAGCGCGGGGCGCCCCAGGTGGCGGATCTCGTCGCGGAACCGCCCACCGCTCCCGTCGGGGTCGGGCACCAAGAGCTCCAGGTAGCGTTCGTCGCCGAGCCCCGCCAGCGCGTTGTGGGTGCCCTGGCCGGCGTGGCGCCCGCCAGCGACGGCGCGCACACCGGTTCGAGCCTCGAGCGCGGCGACGAGGTCGGGCAGCGACGGTCCGGCGACGATCACGTGGTCGAGCGCGAACGGGTCCATGCCCTCATCATGCGGCCACGCGCGCGGGCGACCGGCGTGACGTCCACGGCGGCGACCGCCGGCGTGCTCTTCGCCGCGGCGCCCGGCGGCGTGAAGTCCACGCCGGCGGCCCTCACGGGCCGCGCGTAGCATGCGGGCATGACCCGAGCCCGCACCTTCCTCCCCCGGCTGGCGACCCTCCTCCTCGTCCTCGGCATGGCCACGGCCCAGGCGCAAGACGCGGCGGCGAGCGCTGGCGACCTCCCCGTCACCCGCGTCGTGCTGTTCACCACCGGCGTCGGGTACTTCGAGCACGTCGGCACCGTCGTCGGCACCCAGGAGGTCGAGCTGCGGGTGGCGACCGAGCACATGGACGACCTGCTGCAGAGCCTGGTGCTCGAGGACCTCGACGGCGGCAGCGTCCGGCCGGTGCGCTACGGCGCCCGCGACCCGCTCGCGCGGGTGCTCGGGAGCTACGCGCTCGACCTCTCGGGCGACCCGACGCTGGCCGAGCTGCTCGCGCAGGCGCGCGGCGAGGCGCTGCGCGTCGAGGCGTCCGAGACGATCGCGGGGGTGCTGGTCAACGTCGAGCGCACGACCGTCGGGGACGGCGTGCCTACGACCCTCCTGACGCTCGCGACGGCCGACGGCCTGCGGCGCGTGGCGCTCGAGGAGGTGCGCGACCTGCGCTTCGAGAACGCGGCGCTGCGCGCCGAGCTCGACGCGGCACTCGCGGCGATCGCGCAGGCGCGCGACGACGACGCCCATACGGTGACGCTGCGCTTCGAGGGCGACGGGGAGCGGCGCGTGCGGGTCGGCTACGTCCGCGAGATGCCGGTGTGGAAGGCGAGCTACCGGCTGGTGCTCGGCGACGAGGGCCGCGCCGACCTGCAGGGCTGGGCGATCTTCGACAACCCCACCAACCTCGACCTGGTCGACGTCGAGCTGGCCTTCGTCGCCGGCC
>JARGGE010000328.1 GCA_029210865.1 Trueperaceae bacterium | reverse complement strand
CTCGTGCAGAACGCTCAGGACCAAGCGCCGGAGCATCTCGGTGGAGCCGCGGTGCGCCGCCGCCACCCCGACGGCCGTGAGCGCCAGTTCGCCGTCGACGCCCGCACGGCGTCGGCCGGCCAGGGCGTAGCCGACCGGTTCTCGGTCGAGCGTCTCGTAGGCGAGGCACCACAGGTCGGGCGTGAAGCGGCCGTGGGCGCGCTTGAGCCACGCCCAGCGCCCCTCCCCGATCGCGCCTCCCTCGGCGGCGGCCACGAAGGCCCGGAAGGTGCCGTCGGCCTCGAGGCGCCACGCTTCCAGGACCAGCGGTCGCCCGAGCGGCGGCACCTCGGCCAGGTCGAAGGCGAGGGGGTGGAGGACGTCGCGCTCGAAGCCGAGCGGCGCGAGCGCGGCCCCGATCGCCGCGGCCGCTTCGGCGGGCACGGCGGCGAGGTCGAGCTCGACCGCCTCGTGCGGGTGCCGCTCGAGCACCCGCTCCACGAGCGGCCGGAACGCTGCGGGGTCGGCGCCGACGAACCAGGGCTGCGCGAGGCGCAGCGTCGGGGCGTCCCGCTCGGCGTCGGGTGGCCAGGCCACGACGCCAGCGGTCGGCTCGTCGCCCACCCCGAAGACCCAGGAGCGGGCCGCGTCGCGGCGCGGGTCACGGAGGTTCGCCACCGCCCGCCGCGCCAGACCCCACGGGTCGCGGTGGCCGATGAAGTCGAAGGCGCGCGCGAGGAACCAGACGAGCTCGTCGGAGGCGAGGGGTCGGATCACGGCGTCCGCATGCTACCGCCGCTGGGTACGATGCCGGCGTGTCCAAACCCCGCGTCATCGGTGGCCGCGCCCGCGGCCGCGCGCTCGAGACCCCGAAGCGCGGCACCCGGCCGACGCCCTCGCGCGTGCGCGAGGCGATGTTCGACGTGCTCGCGTTCGCGCCGCGCGGGGTCTTCCTCGACCTGTTCGCCGGGTCCGGCGCTCTCGGCCTCGAAGCCGCTTCGCGCGGCTGGCACGCCGTCTGCGTCGACCTGGCGCGCGAGGCCGCCGAGGTGATCCGGCGCAACGCGCGCGCGCTCGGCCTCGAGGTCGAGGTGCGCCGAGGCGACGCGATCGCGGTTGCGCAGGAGCTGCGCGGCCGCGTCGACGTCTGCAGCGCCGCGCCGCCGTACCCCGCCGACCTCCCGGCGATCTTCCAGGCCCTTCTCGACACCGGCTGCGTCCGCCCCGGGGGGCGCTACGTCTTCCAACACCCGTCGGCGCTGGCCCTCGAGCTCACGCTCGAGGGCCAGCCCGCTCCGATCGAGCGACGGGCGTACGGCTCGAACGCGCTCACATGGGTGCGCGTGCCGAGCGCGGCGGACGACGACGGCGCGGACGACGCGGCGAACGAGGCGGCGGGCGTCGCCAGGGGTCCCGAGCGCGCGCACGACGCGTGCTAGAGTCGCGCGACTCGGCGCGCCGGGGTCCCGGGCGCACGCCCGGCACCCCACCCCGCTCGACCTCCACGCGCGCGCAGCGACCGGCCGGACCCGCCCCAGGCCGCGCCCGAAGGGGACCACCCGATGCTCGGATTCATCCAGAAGCTGTTCGACCAGAACGACCGTGAGGTCAATCGCCTCGAGAGCGAAGTCGTCGCCAAGACCAACGCGCTCGAAGCGGCCATGGAGGCGCTCCCCGACCTCGCCGCCACGTTCGCGGAGCTCAAGCGTCGCCACCTCGAGGGGGGCGAGCCGCTCGACGGCTTGATGCCCGAGGTCTTCGCCCTCGCCCGTGAGTCGGCCAAACGACACCTGGGCTTGCGCCACTACGACGTCCAGCTGATCGGCGGCGCGGCGCTGCACCACGGCAAGATCGCCGAGATGAAGACCGGCGAGGGCAAGACCCTCGTCGCGACGCTGGCGCTCGCGCTCAACGCGCTCACCGGCAAGGGCACGCACCTGGTGACCACCAACGACTACCTCGCGCGCACCGGCGCCGAGTGGATGGGGCCGATCTACCGCGGGCTCGGGCTCACCGTCGGCGTCATCGAGCACGGCTCCGACGCCGCCGCCCGCCGCGCTGCCTACCGCAGCGACATCACCTACATCACGAACAGCGAGCTCGGCTTCGACTACCTGCGCGACAACATGTCGTTCCGCCCCGACCAGCTGGTGCTGCGCGAGGACACCCCGCTGCACTACGCGATCGTCGACGAGGTCGACTCGATCCTGATCGACGAGGCGCGCACTCCGCTGATCATCTCGGGCCCCGCGGAGCTCGCGACCGACAAGTACTACGTCATGGCGAAGCTCGCCGCCAAGCTCGAGAAGGGCGAGGTGGGTGAGTCGAAAGAGGTCCCGCCGACCGGCGACTACACTTCCGACGAGAAGACCAAGGACATCCACCTCACCGAGGAGGGGATCGAGAAGGCCGAGAAGGCGCTCGGGGTCGAGGACATCTTCGGCACGGCCAACATGGAGCTCGGCCACATGCTGCGCCAGGCGCTGCGCGCCCGCGAGCACTACAAGCTCGACCAGCAGTACGTGAAGGACGAGAACGGCCAGATCGTCATCGTCGACGAGTTCACCGGCCGCCTGATGCCCGGGCGCCGCTTCGGCGAGGGGCTGCACCAGGCGATCGAGGCCAAGGAAGGCGTCAAGATCGAGCGCGAGAACCAGACGCTCGCCACCATCACGTACCAGAACTTCTTCAAGCTCTACGACAAGATCGCGGGCATGACCGGGACCGCGAAGACCGAGGAGAAGGAGTT
Organism: Trueperaceae bacterium; assembly: GCA_029210865.1. Taxonomy (GTDB): domain Bacteria; phylum Deinococcota; class Deinococci; order Deinococcales; family Trueperaceae; genus JAABTL01. The sequence continues at coordinate 845 of JARGGE010000328.1, read as the reverse complement.
CCAGGAGATCTACCGCTCCGACGTCCTCGTCATCCCCACGAACAAGCCGGTCATCCGCGCCGACCACGAGGACCTCGTCTACCGCACGCAAGAGGGCAAGTACACCGCCGTCGTCGAGGAGATCGTCGAGGTCCACGGCCGTGGGCAGCCGGTGCTCGTGGGCACGGTCACGATCGAAGCCTCGGAGCGTCTGTCGAAGATGCTCGCGCGCAAGGGCGTGAAGCACCAGGTGCTCAACGCGAAGTACCACCAGCGCGAGGCCGAGATCGTCTCGCAGGCGGGCCGCATCGGTGCGGTCACGATCTCGACGAACATGGCCGGCCGCGGGACCGACATCGTGCTCGGGGGCAACCCGGAGGCGCTCGCCCGCCAGCTGCTCGAGCGCGAGGGCTTCGACCGCTACGACTCGGTCACCGAGCTGTTCATCAAGGCGATCATGCTGCACCGCGAGGACGAGGCGCGCGAGCACGGGCGCAAGCTCGAGGGCCTGCCCGAGGGCATCCTCGAGCGCATCGTGAACCTCCGCGACGAGGCCGAGCGCGACCACGTGACCGTCGTGGGATCGGGCGGCCTGCACATCATCGGCACCGAGCGCCACGAGTCGCGGCGCATCGACAACCAGCTGCGCGGGCGCGCCGGGCGCCAGGGCGACCCCGGCAGCAGTCGCTTCTACGTGTCCTTCGAGGACGACCTCATGCGCCTGTTCGCCAACGAGCGCGTGCTCGGCATGATGGACCGCCTGGGGATGGACGACACCGCCCCCATCGAGGCCAAGATGGTCTCGGGCGCCATCGAGCGCGCGCAGAAGCGCGTCGAGGACCGCAACTTCGGCATCCGCAAGCAGC
>JARGGE010000327.1 GCA_029210865.1 Trueperaceae bacterium | reverse complement strand
CGTGGCGCCTTCGGGCGCGTGGTGGCGGTGCCGGCGGCGCGCCGCTTGGCGCGCGAGCTGGGCGTGCCCATCGAGCAGGTGCTCGGATCGGGGCCGTCGGGGCGGGTCCGCGTCGACGACGTGCGCGGCCACCAGGGGCGGGTGGCGCCCGCCACCTCGGGCCTGCCGGCGGCGATCCGTCCGATGACCCCCAAGGGGTACGAGGACCGCGAGCGGCGGGTGCCGCTGCGCGGCATGCGGCGCGCGATCGCCAACCAGATGGTCGCCTCGCACCTGCACAGCGTGCGCACCCTGCACGTCGACGAGGCCGACGTCTCCGAGCTCGTCCGGCTGCGCGAACGGCTGAAGCCGCGCGCCGAGGCGCGGGGGGTGCGGCTCTCGTACCTGCCGCTGATCATGAAGGCGGTCGGGCAGGTGCTCCCCTCGTTCCCGTCGCTGGCGAGCGGCATGGACGACGTGACGCAAGAGGTGGTCCTGCGCGACTACGTCAACCTGGGCATGGCGGTCTCGACCGAGGTCGGGCTGGTGGTGCCCGTCGTGCGCGACGTCGACCGCAAGCCGCTCATCGACGTGGCCGAGGAGCTGCAGGGGCTCGCCGAGAAGGCGCGCACCGGCAGCCTGGCGCCCGACGACGTGCGCGGCGGCAGCTTCTCGATCACGAACATCGGCAGCGTCGGCGGGCTCTTCAGCTTCCCGATCATCAACGTCCCCGAGGCCGCGATCCTGGGGGTGCACGCGATCCGCAAGCGCGCGGTGGTGCTGCCCGACGACACGATCGCCGCGCGGCCGATGCTCTACCTGAGCCTCGCCTTCGACCACCGGCTGGTGGACGGCGCGGACGCGGCGCGCTTCACCAACCAACTGATCGACCTGCTGCAGGCGCCGGAGGCGATGCTGCTCGACGCATGAGCGCGCCGCAGACGCGCGCCGCGGACGGCGCGGGCCTTCGGCCTGGCGCCTGCGGCGCGTTGCGGTCGCTTCGCGACCGCGGCGTCGCAACCGCGGCGTCGCGTGGCGCCTGACCGGGCGCGGCGCGCCCCTCGTGTAAGGATGCTGTAAGGTTCTCGTAAGATGTGGGTCCCTAACCTAACGCGAGGTAGGTGCCCATGGTGCGAACGTCCCCCGCCCGGCGCCGGTCCAGCGCCGGCTTCAGCATCCTCGAGTTGCTCGTCGTGCTCGCCATCCTGGCCGTCGCCTTCGGGCTGGTCGCCGTCGCGGGCCGCGGCATCCTGCAGCGCAGCGCCGAGCGCTCCGTCGTCAACACCGTCCAGCAGGCCGTCTGGCAGGGGGCCACGATGGCGGCGGCGCGCGGCGTTCGGACCGAGCTCGTCCGCGACGGCGACGTCCTCGCGGTCCGTCGGCTCGCCGATGGCGAGGTCCTGCGCACCTTCGACCTCGAGCCCGGCGCCACCCTCAACGTGGACGACGGGCAGGTGCTCGTCTTCACCCCGCCCGGCTCGGTCCTCGAGTCCTCCCTCGACGCGCTCCCCGACCCCGTGACGATCACCGCGGCGGGCGCGACGTACGAGCTCGAGGTCTCGCTCATCGGCGAGGTGCGGGTCCGATGAGGCGACGACCTGGCCTGACGATCGTCGAAGTGCTCGTCGCGCTGGCGATCGTCGCGGTCGCCTTCACGCTGCTCTCGACCGCCCTCGTCGGCAGCCTGCAGCAGACCAGCCGCGCCGGCACCCGGACGCAGACGACCCAGTACCTCGAGTTCCTGGGCCGCCAGGTCGCCGGCGGCTCCGGCGCCGTCCTCGCGGCGGCGGGCACGCCGATCGCCTGGGCGTACGGCGCCCTCGACGACGCCTTCCCGGAACTGCCGGGCGCCGGCGGTGCCGACGCCTCGCGGTACCGCGCCGAGGTCGTCCAGGTGGCCACTGTGGCCTTCGCCGGCGCCTCCGCGGTTCAGTACCGCATCACCGTGTGCACGCAGGCCACCACCGGCGAGACCTGCGTCGCCGGCACCACCCTGGGCCCGCCGCCGTCGGCGGGCGGCACCCCGCCGCTGCTGCCGGGGATCAACTGATGGAGCGCACGATGAGACGAACGGATGGCTTCTCGCTGATCGAGGTGCTGATCGCCCTCGCGGTCTTCACCGTCGTCGCCGCTCTCGCGGGGTCCGGCATCGTTCAGGCCCTGCGTCTGCAGGCCCTGAACGAGACGAGCACGTCGCTCCAGGCGAAGCTCCGGCGCGTCACCGAGGTCGTCGCTCAGGACCTGCGCTCGACCATGTTCGGTGGCTTGACCGACACCCCGGTCGCCAGCGGTGCGACCGGCCTCTCCTTCACCCTCGCCGACCGCGGCCAGGGCTACGAGGTGCTCCCGTCCGGCGGGAACAGCTTCCCCAACTCGGCGAACGTCGACATCTTCGCCGTCGCTCCGAACGCCGCCGCGCTGGGGCTCGAGGACACCGAGGCGATGATGGTGAACCAGACGGGCGACGCCATCGTCTTCACCATCACCAACGTCACCGGCGTCGGCCCGGTGGCGCGGCAGCAATGGAACGTCGTGCACGCGGGGTGCAACAACACGATCGCGTACGTGCCGCCCGTGCGGCTGTTCTCGGTGGCCTCGGTCGGGTACCGCTTCGACGCCGACGCGGGCGAGCTGCTGCGCCAGGTCGGCGCGGCCGCCGAACGGGTGCTGGCTTTCGGGCTGTCGGACGTGGCGTTCGCCTACGCCTACGAGGCCGAGGACGGCACCACCGTCGTGCGCGCCACCCCGTTCGACGACGGCACGGGTCCGCTGCGGATCGCCGACGTCGGCGGCGTCATCTACGTGCTGTCGGGCATCCAGGTGACCGTGACCGCCGAGGAGGGCGCCGGCGGGCGCACGGTGGAACGCAGCTACGTCGCGCACGTGCGGATGCCGGACGCCGGCACCGTGAAGCTTCGATCGGTGGTGAGCTGCCCATGATCCCGAACCGTTCCCGCCGCGGCGTGGCCCTCCTGACCGCGCTCGCCATCCTGGTGGTCGTGGGCGGCATCGCCGCGCTCATGTTCGCCCGCACCCTCGGCGAGATCCGCCACTCCGGCGACGACTCCGGCATCGTCCAGACGCTGCTCCTGGCCCGCGGCGCGGCCAACCTGGGCGGCGCGGTCCTTCAGGGTCCGGTCCGCGACGCGCTCGACGCCATCGTGCAAGGCACCTCGTCGACCTCGGCGCGCTGGTCGTACGGTACCGGCACCGGCGACGCGCCGGCGCCCGCCAGCGTCGTCCAGGCGCTCACCACGGACGCCGGCTCCGTCGCCGCCCTCCTCCAGGCCGAGATCGACGACCTCCTGTGCGACGCGACCGTTCCCGGGCTCGACGGCGGCGGCGAGCTGACGCTGCGCATCCACGTGGCCGGCGCCTCGTGCGGCGAGGCGCTGCCGGGCGGGGTGGCGCTGCCGCCGGGCCGCTTCGTGTCGGGGCTGCCGCGCGACGGGTCGGGCAGCGCCAACGACCAGACCTTCGCCCTGCCCTTGGTGATCGTGGCCGAGGGCGCGGTCGGGCCCTACCGGCGCAACGTCGTGACCTCCGGCGAGTACCAGTTCACCGTCGGTCGCGCGAGCTTCGCCCAGTACGCGCTCTT
>JARGGE010000326.1 GCA_029210865.1 Trueperaceae bacterium | reverse complement strand
CGTGGTGCCTGTGGCGGACCTCGATCAGGCGCTGGAACAGTTGTCCCAGGCGCCCACCCAGGCGCTCCTGATCAACGACCTGGACGTGGGCGCGGTAGTCGCGCGCCACCGGCGGGGCGGCGAACGGGGCGTAGGCGACCTCGCCCTGGAGCACGGGCAGGTCGGCCACGGTGGCGGCGTCGTAACTGGCGGCCACGTGCTGGAGCGCGGGGACGCTCACCTCGTGGGCGGGGCCGGCGTCGCCCGTGGCGAGGTCGGCGGCGGCCGCGGGCGCGGAGGCCGCGACCGCCTGGACGCCTGGGCCCCAGGCGTACGCGGCGAGGACGGCGATGGCGAAGAGGACGGGAACGGAAGCGATGGCGAGCCAACCGGTGAGCGAGCGGTGCATGTCGTGCCTCCCTGGCATCCTAATCTTAGATGCGCTGATCCGAGATTAGCCTGGGGGGCGACGCCTCGCCGGGACGCTCGTCCCGGTGTTCACAAGGGCATTCGTCCTTGCTGGTCGTGTTCCGCACCCCCATGATGGCCAGGTACCGACACCGCGCGGGCATCCGAACCCGTTCCGATCTACGATGCACGTCTCCAACTTCAACCGGTGGCGGACGCGTTCGGAGGCCATCCATGGTGCGCACCCTGATGAAGCGCGAGGAGAGCTACGCGGTCCACGCCCTGCTCTACCTCCACGAGTACCCGGGCGCCCCAGCGTCGCAGGTGGCCGCCGACCTGCAGATCCCGGCCGCCTTCACCGCGAAGGTCCTGCGGCGGCTCGGCGCCAGCGGCCTCGTGGAGGCCAAGGCCGGCCGCACCGGCGGCGTCCACTTGCGCATCCCGCTCACCGAGCTGACGCTCCTGGACGTGGTCGAGGCGGTCTCCGGGCCGCTGATGATGGACACGTGCCAGACCAAGGCGCGCTGCGCCACGCAGCAGCGCAAGGGCTACTGCCGGCTCAACACCGCCTGGGTGGCGCTGTCGTTGGAGGTGCGCGAAGCGCTGCGCGCCGTGCGCCTCGACCAGCTGGCCGATCCCCCCGCCGACGACCCCAGCGCGCACGGGCGCGACGGAACGCGACCGACCGAGCGCGGCGACGCCCGCACGGCCCGCACGACCCGAACGGCCTAGCGCCGACCCCATCCGGGGCCACGGCGCTCCCGCGCGTCGTACCCTCGATCGCCATGCCCCCCGCCGCACGCGCGAGCGTCCCCCTCTTCGCGGTCTTCGCCGCCGGCTACTTCCTCAGCTACTTCCTCCGCTCCGCCAACGCCGTCCTCGCGCCCGACCTGCAGGCCGACGCCGGCCTCGGACCCGCCGACCTGGGCCTCATGACCTCCGCCTTCTTCGCCGCGTACGCGGCCGCGCAGTTCCCGGTCGGCGTCGCCCTCGACCGCTGGGGGCCGCGGCGCGTCGCCGCCTCGCTCATGCTCGTGGGGGTGGCCGGGGCGCTGCTCTTCGCCGTGGGCCGCAGCCTGCCGGTGCTGGCGCTCGGCCGGGTGTTGCTGGGCGTCGGGCTCGGGTCGGTGCTGCTCGCGGGGCTCAAGGCCTTCGCCCTGTGGTGGCCGGCGCACCGGTACGCCACCGTGTCGGGGCTCTACTTCGCGGTCGGCTCGCTGGGGGCGCTGCTCGCCGCCTCGCCGCTCGCCTGGGCCAACGCGACCATCGGCTGGCGTGCGAGCTTCGTCGTCGCGGCCGGCGTGGTGGCCGCGGTGGCGGCCGCGATCGCCTGGCGGACGCCGGCGACGCCGACCCGCCGCGGTCCCGCCCCCGTCGCCGACGCAGCGACCGTGCCCGGCACCGGCGCCGCCGTGGCCACCCTCATGCTGCTCGGGTTCGCCTTCACCGGACCGGCGGTCGGCTTCCAGACCCTGTGGGCCGGGCCCTACCTCTACGACGCCTTCGCGGCCGACGCCGCCACGGCGGGTGCCCTGCTGCTCGTGCTGTCGCTCGGCATCTCGAGCGGCTACGCGCTGTCCGGCGCCCTCGCCGACCGCTTCGGCCTCTTCCGCGTCACGGCGGCGACCGCCATGGCCTTCGCCGGCGCGCAGCTCGCGCTGGCCGCGATCGACCCCGCGACCGCCTCGCTCGCGCTCGTGGCGCTCACGTACGCCCTGTACGGCGTCACCGGCGGCCACTGCGTGCTGGTGCTCGCGAACGCCCGCGCGCTGCTGGGCGCCGCGCGCTCGGGGCGCGCCACCGGCGCGATCAACGCCGCGAGCATCGCCGGCGTCTTCGCCCTGCAGTGGGGGATGGGCGTGGTCGTCGAGGCGGTCGGCGGCGCGGCGGGCTACCGCTGGGCGCTGCTCGGGACCGCGTCGCTGACGCTCGTCGCGCTCGCCGCGCACGCCCTGGCGCGACGGCGCCTGCCGGTGGCGGGCCCGAGCGCCTGACGCGGGGCCTTGCGGACGTGGCCGTGCCGGCGCGCCCGAACCAGCGCGGTCGAGGCGGCGGGGCGCGACCGCCGCGCCGCCTCCGCCCCACCCCCGGCCTTCAGCCGCCCACGAGCGCCTCGAAGACCGGGAGCTGCGCCCGCGCCCCCGCCTCGCCGCGCTCGATCAGGTACGGGATCGCGTCGGTGTCGAACATCGAGATCGGCCGGTCGAACGCGGGTCACGGTGACGATCTCGCCGTGGTGGGCGAGCGTCTGGAAGCCGAGGCGGGCGCGCAGGAGGTGGTTGGTGGTGATGGCGGTCACCTGCTCCTGCACCGCCGCGAGCGACTTGAGCCGCGACCGGTACCCGAGGTCGAAGGCCATCGCCACGATGGCGTCGGCGCCGTCGCGGATCGCCACGTCGACCGGCAGCGGGTCGACGATGGCGCCGTCGACCAGCAGGCGGCCGCCCAGCTCCTTGGGCGGGAAGACGACCGGGATCGAGCTGCTCGCCCGGATCGCGTCGCGCACCAGGCCCTCGCGCAGGACGACCGGCTCGCCGGTCTCGAGGTCGGCGGCCACGATCGCGAGCGGGATGCGCGCGTCGGCGAAGGTGTGCTCGCCGAAGGCCCCCGCCAACGCGGCCTCGGGCGCGGCCGCGGGCACCAGCCCGTCGCGCGCGCCGAAGCCGCGCCGCCGCTCGTGGACCACCTTGAGGCTCGAGGCGTAGCCCTGCAGCACGGACGGGGTCCAGAAGGCGCGCGTGAGCTCCTCGGCGCGCGCGTCGTCGTACCCGAGGGCGGCGGCCGCGGCGTAGAGCGCCCCGCCGGAGCAGCCGACCGCGGCCGCGATCGGGATGCCCGCCTCGTTCAGGACGCGCAGCAGGCCGATCGCGGCCACGCAGCGGAGCCCGCCCGAGCCGACGACGAGCGTCAGGCCCGCCGGCACGGGTCCCTCAGGCGAAGCTGGCGACGGCGCCGTCGACGTCGCCGTCCTGGTCGGCGTCGCCCGCGGCGCCGGCGCCGAAGTCGTTTTGCCACCTCGTGAGATCGTCGCTGTCGACGCGCCCGTCGCCATTGAAGTCGGCGGCCACCATATGCACCCCCGGCGCCGCCGCCCAGCGCGCGAAGTCCCCGGCGTCGCCATTGCTGATCTGGAAGGTTCCGTCCGCGTTGGCGGCGGCCACGGGAACGGTTGCCCAGCCGGCGTGCTGGCACACCAATGCCACG
>JARGGE010000325.1 GCA_029210865.1 Trueperaceae bacterium | reverse complement strand
GCGGCACGGCGTCGGGCGCCGGCGTCGTGACCGCCACGACCGCGTGGCGGGGGTGGGCCGCGCGGTAGCCGGCCCACGTGCCCCACGCACGATGGCGCACCGCGAAGGCGGCGCCCTGCGAGGCTCGCAGCACGTGCGGCGACCATGGATCGACGCGGCCGCCCACCAGCGCCATGTCGCGCAGGCCGAAGCCCAGCGCGGTGCGCAGCGCCGCGCCTACGTTCCCCGCGTGGGCGGGCTGCAGCAGGACCACGTGGTCGCGGTCGTCGTCGAGGACGTCGTCGGGGCGGCGGACGTGGGCCACGACGAGCGCCGTACCGGCGCGGCGCGCGCGCGCGACCGTGGCGGCGTCCTCGTCGGCGGGGACGCTTGCCGCGCGGGCGGCGGCGAGGAGCCGCGCCCGCACGGCGGGCGCGAGGTCCGGGTGCCAAGCGACGTGTTCGACGTCGTCCGGCCGGTGGTGCAGCGCCTCGAGCACGGGCCAGAGGCCGATCGCGAGCGAGACCGGGTCGCCCGTCCGGAAGCGGCGCAGCCCGCCCGGTCGGCCCGGGTCGCCCGCCGCGCTCACCCCGGCTCGCTCCCGCCGAAGGGGGCCGCGAGCCCGGCGGTCGCCGCGGCACGCGCTTCCTCCGGGGCCCAGGCGAGTGCCAGCGCGCCGCGGTAGGCCTGCAGCGCGCGCTCGCGCTTGCCGGCGAGGTCGCGCAGCTGGCCGAGGCGCGCGAGCAGCAGCCCGGGGAGCAGGTACGGCTGGCGGAAGTCACCGTGCGAGGCCTGCTCGAGCACCTCCAGCGCCTCGGCGGGGTGGTCGTGGGCGAGGAGCAGCTGCGCCTCGAGGAAGCGCGCCTCGGGTTCGTCGCCCTCGCGCAGCTGCGCGAGCAGCCCGGCGACGTCCGGCGCCTCGCCGTGCCAGGCGACGTCGAGCAGGGCGCGGCGGCGCGCCGCGGCCGAGACGGGTGGGGCGGCGACCGTGGTCCACGGCACGCCCGCCGCGTCGAGCGCGGTCACGAGTGCCGGCCACAGGTCGAGGTCGACGAGGAGCGCGGGGCGCACCCCGCCGAGGTCGCGGAGGCGCGCGACCGCGCTGGCGGCGCGCTCGGCGCGCCAGGCGGTCGCCGGGCCGTCGCCGAAAGCCTCCAGGCGGCGCCGCAGGTCGTCGGCCAGCAGCGGGACCACCTCGGCGAGGAGGCCGGCGAGGTCGAGCGGCCGGGGCAGCCGCTCGCGCAGCGGTTCGAGGACCGCCCGCGCGCCGTCGAGCGCCGCGCGGGCGTCGGGGAAGCCCTGTAGGTAGCGGTCGAGGTCGGCCTCGGCGCCCTCGACGGGGGGAGGGGCGCCGACGCCGACGAGCGGTGTGCCACGGCGCGCGGCCCACGGGGCGACGGTCCACGGCAGCGCGGCCTCGGGCGTGGCGCGCCAGTCCGGGTCGTCGGCGAAGCCGGGCGGCAGCGCCGTGGTCGCGATCAGGTCGGGGTCGAGCGCCTCAAGCGCCTCGCGCACGGTCACCACGTTCCAGCGCGGGTGGCGCAGATGCCACGGTCCCGTGAGCGGAACGAGCGTCGGCGATGGGGTCACGCACGCATCCTACGGCGGGTCCGCGCGCCGGCGGGGGACGTTGGGTACCATGCCCCATGCGCAACCCCGGACGATCGGCCTGGCAAGTGGACGTGACGTGGGCGGCCGCACTGCTCGCCTGGGCCGCGATCGTGGTCGCGACGCTCGCGGGGTCGGCCGCGCGGGCGACCGCGCCCGACCTCGGCCCCGCGCTGCAGGCGGCGCTGCTCGACGCCGCCTTCGTCGAGCTCGACGCGGCGCCGGCCCTGGTGCCGGGCACGCCCGACGTCGCGCTCACCGACCCCTTCGAACCGCTGCCGGGCGCAGGCGTGCTGGCACCGCTGGCCGACCTCGAGGCGCTCGACGTGTCCGCGGTGCGCGCGCGCGTCGCGAGGGCGCTCGCCGACGCGCGCATGCAGGGGGCCGGCTGGCTCGAGGGGGTCTCGGACGCGACGCTCGCGGCCGAGCTGCGGGCGCTCGACGCGGCCGTGCTGCGGCCGCTGGCCGAGGCCGAGCTGCGGCGCGCCCTCTACCCGCTCGGGGTCGACGACGGCAGCCGCGCCGCCGACTGGGCCACTCAGGCGCAGCAGAACCCCGGGCAGCCGGTGCAGCCCATCGTCGGCGTCTTCGTGCGCCTCCCGGTCGACCAGGTGCGCGGGGCCGGTCCGCTGCTCGTCGGCGAGCGGGTCGTCGCGGGGCTCACCGACGTGCTGCTCGAAGGAGGGCGCTCGGCCGCGGAGGCCGCGCTCGCCAACGCGGCGCTGTCGGCGGCCCTGGCGAGCGCGCTCGACGGCCCGCTGCCCGCCGCCTGGCGGAGCGCGCTCGACGCCGCCCTGCGTGCTCGCGACGCGGTGGTGCAGGAGCGCTTGAGCGCGCTGCGGGACGCCGCCGCCGACCGCGCGCCCGCGCCCGATCCAGCGGGCGGGCTCCCGACCCCGGCCGACCTGGCCGACGCGACGCCGGAGGAGGCGCGCGCCGCCACGCTCGTGGCGCTCGCCGAGCGCGGCTACGAGGGGGGCGCGAGCGCGCTCGGGGCCGTGCTCGCCGACCCCGCCGCCCGCGCGCGCGTCGACCGCGCCGCCTGGGCCTTCGATGCGGCCTCCGAGGCGGCCCACGGCCGCTACCGGCTGTGGACGGGCGTGCTCGGCGTGGTCGGGCTGCTGCTGCTGGTCATCGCCGCCGTGGCCGCGGTCGGGGTCGCCCGCGCCTGGGTCCCGGGCCTCGCGATCGTCGCGGCCGCGCTGCCGCTGTGGGCGCTGGCGCGGGCCGTCGTCGAGCGGACGGCGGCCACGGCCCTGCCGGGCGACGTTGCCGGCGTGGGCGCGGTGGCCGGCGTGGCCGCCTGGGGGTCCTGGTTGGTGGCCACGGTGGGCGACGTGGTCGCGGACGCGGTCCTCTGGGTGCCCCTGGGCGTGGCCGCCTTGGGTGCCGCGCTCGTCGCGATCGCCGTGCTGATCACCGTGGTCGGCTGGGTGCGTCCGCAGCGGCGCTCGCGCTTCTGAACCGCGCCGCGCGCCGTCGGGGCGACGTCCGAAGGGCCGGGCGGGCCACGTTATGCTCCGCCCCATGACGTCCGTCCCCCGCATCACCGTGATCGGCGCCGGCATGGCCGGCAGCGACGCCGCCCTGGCCGCGGCCCGCCTGGGCGTGCGCGTCGACCTCTACGAGCAGCGCCCGGTCAAGTCCACCCCGGCGCACCACACCGACCGCTTCGCCGAGCTCGTGTGCAGCAACAGCTTCGGCGGCGAGGGCGCCAACAACGCCAAGGGCCTGCTGCAGGCCGAGATGGCGGCGGCCGGCGGGGTCGTCCTCACCAGCGCGCAGGCCACCCGGCTGCCCGCCGGCGGCGCTCTCGCGGTCGACCGCGAGGCCTTCTCGGACCGCGTGACCGAACGGGTGCGCGCGCACCCGCTCGTCACCGTCGCCGCGACCATGGACGATGCGGCCGAGAAGGCCGCCGAACTCGCCGCCGCAGCGGCCTGAAGGGACTGACCATGTCGATCTTCCTCAACAAGGACTCCAAGGTCATCGTCCAGGGCATCACCGGTGGCGAGGGCACGAAGCACACT
>JARGGE010000324.1 GCA_029210865.1 Trueperaceae bacterium | reverse complement strand
GCCGTCCATCACCAGCACCTGGTCGGCGCGCTCGAGCGCGGCGCGGCGGTGCGACACCACCAGGCAGGTGACGTCGGCGCGCTCCTCGAACAGCCGCGCCCACAGCTCGCGCTCCGTCTCGACGTCGAGCGCGCTCGACAGGTCGTCGAAGACGAGCAGGTCGGCGCCCCGGAGGAGCATGCGCGCCGCCGCCGAGCGTTGGACCTGGCCGCCCGAGAGCTTGACGCCGCGGGTGCCGACCTCCGTCTCGAGGCCGTGGTCGAGCCGCGCGACGTCGTGGTCGAGGACCGCGGTACGCAGCGCAGCATCCAGCCCCCGCTCGGCATCGGGACGGCCGAGCACGACGTTCTCGCGCAGCGTGTCCGAGAAGAGCCGCGGGACCTGCCCCGTGTAGGCCGAACGCGGCGGCACGAAGAAGCTGGCCGGGTCGGCGACCGGCTCGCCGTTCCAGCACACGCGCCCGGACGCGATCGGCCGCAAGCCGATCACGGCCCGCACGAGCATCGACTTGCCGGAGCCCACGCGGCCGGTCACCACCGTGAAGCCGCCGCGCGCCAACGTGAACGAGGCGTCCTCGACCGCCATGGCGCCGTCTCCGTGGCGAACGGCCAGGCCCTCGACGCGCAGCTCCGCGAGCGGCTCGGCGTCCGGGCGCGGGTCGTCGAAGAGCGGCATCGGGCCCTGCAGGTGGAGATCGGCGTCCGCGACGACCACGCCGGGCCCCGCGCCAGCGAGGAGCCCGTCGAGCCGCTCGAAGGCGACCGCGGTGCGCCGGTGCTGCACCATCATGGCGCCGAGGAACGAGACGACGCCGGTGAGCCGCGGCAGGTAGCTGACGAACAGCGCGAAGTCGCCCACCGTGAAGGTGCCGCGCTGCATCGCGCCCGCAACGACGAGGAGGATCACGCCGGTGGCGAGGTGCACCATGTTGTCGTTGACGTTCTTGAAGACCTCCGCGAGCAGCGCGTCGCGCACGGCGGCCCAGTCGCTCGAAGGCCCGCACGACGCTCGACTCGCGCCCGACGGCCTGCACCGAGGCCACCGCCTGGAAGGTCTCGCCGACGAAATCGGTCACCCGGCCGGTGGCCTCGCGCAGGCGCCGGCGCACCGCGCGGATGGTCGGGCGCAGCACGTGCGTGAGCACCAGGGTGAGCGCGAGCGGCCCCAGGATGAGCGCGGTCATCGTCGGGTCGATGCGGAACATGATCGCGAGCGCGACCACGCCGAAGAGCGCGAGGCCCCAGAAGTCGACCCAGTTCTCGATGTAGAGGGCGACGTCGTCGACGTCGTCGCGGAAGCGGCTGATCGCCTCGCTGGGCGAGTCGGGCAGGCGACGCGTGCCGGGGGCCGTCAAGAGATGCGCGAGCAGGTTCCGGCGCATCCGCAGCACCAGCTCGGCCCAGTAGGTCGACCAGACCCAGACGCCGCCCGCCAGCAGACCGATCCGGGCGACGTCGACCGACAGCGCCAGCGCGAGGAAGGTCCAGGGGTTCGCGCCCACCGGACCTTCGCCCGACAGCGCGTCGAAGATCGCCTTGAGCCAGACGCCGGCGAGGACCGGCGTCGCGTGTACGGCTGCCCAGAGCGCGAAGTTGACGGCCATGAGGCCCGGGCGCGCGGGGGCCAGACGCCAGGCCAGCGCGAGGGGGTTGGGGCCCTGCGCCGAGGCTGGGGCGATGGGGGGTGCGGTGGTGGAGGTCACGCGAGCTCCTCGAGCGCGGCGTCGACGGTGTCGAGGCGGTGCGCGATGATCACGGAGGTGCGGCCGCGCAGCAGCCGCTCCAGGGCGCGCTCCAGACGGCGCTCGGTGGCGGGATCGAGGCGGCTCGACGGCTCGTCGAGCAGCACCAGCCCGGGGTCGGCGAGGAACACCCGCGCCATCGCCAGCAGCTGCGCCTCCCCGGCCGAGAGGTTGCCGCCTCCGGCGCGCACCGGGGTGTCGAGGCCGGCGGGCAACCCAGCGAGCCACGTGCCGAGCCCGACCTCCTCGAGCGCGGCGTGCAGGGCCGCCTCCGGCGCGGTGGCGTCGAAGAAGGTCAGGTTGTCGCGCACGCTCCCCTGCACCAGTTGCACCTCCTGCGTCACCAGGCCGACGCGTCGGCGCAGCTCGGCGAGCGGGACGTCGCGGGCGTCGATGCCCGCGAGCCGCACCCGCCCCTCGTCCGGGTCGTAGAAGCGGAAAGCGAGCCGGGTGAGCGTGGTCTTGCCGCTCCCGGTGCGGCCCAGCAGACCGAGGTGGGCGCCCGCGCGGACGGTCAGGTCGATGCCTCGCAGGTTGGGCGGCGCGTCCTCGTCGGCGTCGTGGTACCGGAAGCCGACGCCCTCGAAGCGCATCTCGAGCGGCCCCTCGGGCAGGGTCGTGGCGCGCGCGGCGTCGAGCGGCCTCAGCCGCGAGCGCTCGCGCAGCAGCCCGTCGATGCGCCCGAGGCTCGCGCCGGCGCGCTGCAGCACCTGCATCTGCTGGGTGATCTGCTCGATCGGCGCCTGCAGCAGGACCAGGTACTAAAAGACCATGTAGGCGGTCCCGAGCGTGATCGCCCCGACCAGCACCAGCTGGATGCCGGAGCCGATGGTCACGAGCACGCCCACGACGAACAGGCCGTAGGTGGTGAGCCACACGACCGAGCGCGCCATCCAGGCGCGACGCGTGTCGGTGAAGAAGGTGCGCATCACCGCGACGAAGCGGTGCAGCGCGTGGGCGCCGGCGCCGTTCGCGCGGACGTCGTCGATGCCGGTGAGCCGTTCCTCGACGAAGCCGAAGACCTGCGCGGCGGCCTCGCGCTCGCGCGTGGTGGCGGGCACCGCGACGTCCCGCAAGCGGACCATCACGACCACCTCGAGCGCGGTGAAGGCCGTGAGGGCCGCGCCGAGCCACGGGTCCTCGCGCCAGAGCAGCACCAGGATGCCGAGCAGGAGCAAGAGCCCGCCCAGGACGCGGACCGCGAACTGCGCGAAGAAGTCGCTGAGCGCGGTGACGTCGCCGTCGATGCGCTCGATCATCTCGCCCGACGTGCGCGCGGCATGGAAGGTCATGTCGAGCCGCAGGCAGTGGTCGAGCAGGTCGCGACGCAGCAGGTTGGTGGCGGTCCAGCCCACCGCCGCGCCGAGCACGGTCGCGACGCCGCTCAGCACCTGCGTGCCGAGCGCCAGCGCGAGGAAGACGCCCGCCAGGCCCGCCAGGCCGTCGGCGGCGGTCGCCGGCAGCGCGCCCGAGGCGACGCCCGTGGCGGTATCGATGAAGCGGCGCAGCACCTGCGGCACCGCCAGCTGCAGGCCGCTGCCGGCGAGGAGGAAGGCGGCCAAGGCGAGCGCCCGGCCCCGTTGCGGGGCGAGGTAGCGCCCCAGCAGCGCGCCGTAGCGGCGGGCGGGTGGGGCGGCGGACGAAGAGGACGGGGCGATCATGGGCACCTCGGCGTGCGGACGGGCGGGGGCGAAGACGCGGGGCGGGCGGGGGTCCGGGCGCGCGGTCGCCGCGTCCGCGAGGTGCGAACACGAGAACGACCGTGGGCGGCGGGGCCCACGGTCGGTCGGTGCGGGGGTCGGGGGTACCGACTAGCCGGCAGATGCCTCCGGGGCCAGGCGCACGGCGCGCGGCGCCATGCGGATGGCGCCGACGGCCGGCAGGCCGAAGGGGACGG
>JARGGE010000323.1 GCA_029210865.1 Trueperaceae bacterium | reverse complement strand
GCCGATGCCTTTGCGCGTGTCGAATGTGAGGTAGGAGATGCTGCGGACCGACAGGTAGTGTCTCTCGCCGTATGCGTCCTCGACGATCAGCCACTCCCCCTCCCCGGTGAGCGCATCGTAGATGGCCTCGGGGTCCACCGCGGTCGTCGCCCACGGCGCGAGCGACGCCGGGCGGGTGCGCGCGGTCAACCAGGACGCCTTCTGGCTCGGCGAGGTGCCTGGCAAGGGCCACCTGGCCGTCGTCGCCGACGGCATGGGCGGCCACCTGACCGGCGAGGTCGCGAGCCGCCAGGCGGTCGAGGTCTTCCGCGAGGCGCTGCGCGTCAGCCGCGCGCTCCCGCCCGCCGCGCTCGCCCGCGCCGCCCAGGCGGCGAACCTCGAGGTGCACGCGGCCGCGACCGGCAACCCCGAGCACCACGGCATGGGCACCACCCTCACCGCGCTGCTGATCGACGACCAGGTGGGCTTGATCGGCCACGTCGGCGACTCGCGCGCCTACCGGCTGCGCGACGGCGCGCTCACCCAGCTGACGCAGGACCACTCGTGGGTGGCCGACCGCGTCCGCCAGGGGCTCCTCACCGCCGACGAGGCCCGCCGCCACCGCTGGCGGAACGTCATCACGAACGCCCTCGGCGCCACCGAGAGCTTCACGCTCGACCTGACGGCCGTGGACGTCCGCCCCGGCGACCGCTACCTCCTGTGCTCGGACGGCGTCTCGATGCTCGTCTCCGAAGGGCTCATCCGCCAGATCGTCGCCGAGCACCCGCCGCAGACCGCCGCCGATCTCTTGGTCGCCGAGTCCAACGACCGCGGCGCGCCCGACAACGTCACCGCGCTCGTCGTCGAGGTCACCGCGGTCGCGGAGCGCCCGAAGCGCTACGAGCTGCCGCCCGCCGCCGCGGGCCCGACGTCGGTCGAGGTGGGCGGCACCCTGTCGGGCATCCGCAAGGTGGAGGACGCCTTCCCCGCCCGCTCGCGGCTGCGGGCGTTGCGCGGGCACCCCTGGTACCCGTACCGGGGCTGGATCGTCGGCTCGCTCTACCTGGTGCTGCTCTTCCTCGTCTTCGCGCTCTGGCGCGGATGACGCCTGCCGCACCGCCGCCCTCGTGGCGGCGCGCCCGCGTGGCGGCGGCCCGTGGGCGGCGCTAGACTCGACGTGCGCTCGACCGGGGCACGGGATCGCCGGCCACCGGGGAATGGAGCTCCATGACCACCGCGACCGCCTCCGCCACCGCCCACCGCGTCCCCGTCAGCGACGAGCGGCTGAAGGGGCTGCGCCGCTTCAACGCGGTCATGGGGCTGCTGCACCTGGTGCAGGGCATCTTCATGATCGCCGTCAGCAACGACACCACCTACCCGATCTTCACCAACTACCTGAGCTTCGATCCCGCGACCTTCACCCTCACGCCCGACCCGCAACTGCTGTACGAGGTGCCGTTCGGGCCCGCCGTCGCGCTCTTCCTGCTCATCTCGGCCGTGGCGCACGGGTACCTGGCGACGATCGGCTTCGAGCGCTACGCGCGCGACCTGCGCAACGGCATGAACCCCGTCCGCTTCTACGAGTACGCGCTCAGCTCCAGCCTCATGATCGTGCTCATCGGCATGCTCACCGGCCTGTGGGACCTGGGCGCGATCCTCCTGATCTTCTTCCTGAACGCCAGCATGAACCTCTTCGGCATCCTGATGGAGAAGCACAACTTCTTCACCAAGCGGGCCGACTGGACCGCCTTCGTCTACGGCTGCGTCGCCGGCATCGTGCCGTGGATCGTCGTCTTCCTGTACTTCTACGGCGCCGTCAACTCCGGCGACCAGGGCCCGCCTGCCTTCGTGTACGTGATCATCCCGACCCTGTTCGTCTTCTTCAACATCTTCGCCGTGAACATGGTGCTGCAGTACCGGAAGGTCGGCCCTTGGCGCGATTACATCTACGGCGAGCGGGTGTACATCATCCTCAGCCTGGCGGCCAAGTCGGCGCTCTGCTGGATGATCTGGACGGGCACGCTGGCGCCGGTCTGAGCGCGGTGCCTGCGGCCGCGCGACCCGTCGCGCGGCCGGGTAGGCTGAAGCCATGCCCACCCCCACCCCCATCCACACCGACCGCGCCCCGCAAGCCATCGGCCCCTACGTCCAAGCCGTCCGTGTCGGCGACCTCGTCTTCACGTCGGGCAGCATCCCGCTGGACCTCGACGGGAACCTGGTCGAGGGCGACGTGCGCGTGCAGACCGAGCAGGCGATGGCCAACCTCGCGGCGGTGCTCGAGGCCGCCGGCACGTCCCTGGCGTTCGCGGTGAAGACCACCTGCTTCCTCGCCGACATGAACGACTTCGCGGCCTTCAACGAGGTCTACGCGCGCTGGGTGGGCGACGCCAAGCCGGCCCGCAGCACCGTCCAGGTGGCGCGGCTGCCCAAGGACGCGCGCGTCGAGGTCGAGTGCGTGGCGGCGCTGCCGGGCGCCTAAGCGCTCAGGCGAACAAGAGGGCGATGTACGCGACGTAGAAGGCGAACAAGAAGCCGCCGCGTCGTCGCCCCAGGCGCGGGCCGCGCCACAGCAGGAGCGGCACCACCACGACGGTGAAGGCGAGCATCACCCACAGGTCGATGCGCAGGCCCTCCGGCGGCACCGCGACCGGGTGCACGAGCGAGGCGGTGCCGAGCACCGCGAGCAGGTTGAAGAGGTTCGAGCCCACCACGTTGCCGAGGATGATGTCGGTCTCGCGTCGCAACGCGGCCGCGAGGCTGCTCGCGAGCTCCGGTAGGCTCGTGCCCACCGCCACCAGCGTCAGGCCGATCACGCGCTCCGGGACGCCCCACGAGAGCGCCAGCGTGGTGGCCCCGGCGACGAGCGCCTGCGCGCCTCCCGCCAACACGACCACCCCCACCGCGACCCACGCCCACGAGCGCCAGGCGCTCCCAGGCGGGACCGCGTCCACGTCCCCCACGCCGGCCCCCGGCGCCCCGCCGCTGCGGAACGAGGCGATCAGGAAGGCCGCGAGCAGGCCGACCAGCACCAGCCCCTCGAGGCGGCCGAGGCGGCCGTCGTAGGCGAGCGGCAGCACGACCACCGTCACGGCGAGGAGCCAGGGGATCTCGCGCCGCAGGAACGACCACTCGGTGGCGAGCGGGTAGAAGATGGCGGTGAGGCCGAGGATGAGCCCGATGTTGGCGATGTTCGACCCGGTCACGTTGCCGAGCGCGATCTCGGGCGCCCCGCGCAGCGAGGCCGCGAGCGTCGCCGCGAGTTCGGGTGTCGACGTGCCGAAGGCGACCACGGTCAGACCGACCACCATGGGCGAGATGCCGAGGGAGCGTGCCAGCCGCGAGGCGTGGTTCACCAGGAGGTCGCCCCCGAAGTAGAGCGCGGCGACACCGATGGCGACGAGGAAGATGGGGAGCACCAGCACCGAACGACGTTACCACCGCGTCGCACAGGAGCCCTGCCGTGCTCACCGTGGCTGCCACCGCGTCGCGCGTCGTCGCGGTCGTCACGGACCTCACCCATCGCCGCGGTACCTTGGGCACCATGCGCAGCCGTATCGTCGACCTCGCCCTCCTCGTGGGCCTCGTGGCCGTCTCGGGCGGCATCCTCTGGACCCTCTTCACGCTCGGCGCCGAGCCGCGGCAAGCCAGCCCCACGCCCACACCGCCCGCGG
>JARGGE010000322.1 GCA_029210865.1 Trueperaceae bacterium | reverse complement strand
GCGGCGCCGGGGGTCGGCGCGGGCCCCGCGCCCGTGCGGGGCCCGCACGGGCGCCCGTGCGGGGCCCTTCACGTCGGCTCCAGGAGGGCAGGTGTAGCATGCCGCCATGATCGAACCGTCCCTGGACCTCTACGGCGAGGCCGCCGAACGGGTCGACGCCGTGCTCGTCGACCTGCTCGCGCAGAGCCGGGCCCGTTACGCGCTCGTCGTCGACCGCCAGGGGTTCGTCCTCCTCCACCAACGGGCGCCCTGGGCGCCGAAGCCGCCGTCGCTCGATTCGCTGGCGACGCTGGTCGCCTCGAACCACTCGGCGAACGTCGCGATCGCCAAGCTCTTCGGCGAGGACGGCTTCCGCGAGACCGTCCAGCAGGGCGACGGCGTCGGCACGTACGTCGAGGCCCTCGGCGATCGGGCGCTGCTCCTCACCGTGTTCGACGAGACCGCCCCGCTCGGCAAGGTCAAGCTGTTCACCAAGCGCGCGGTCGCGCGCATCCGTGAGGTGCTGGCCGACGTGCGCGAGGCGCCGCCCGAACTGACCTTCGGCAGCGCCTTCTCGGCGGACGCGGGGGCGCTGCTCGACGACCTGTTCGACGATGGGACCCGCGCATGAGCACCATCAACTTCGCCGCTCGCGAGATCAACTTCAAGGTCGTCTACTACGGCCCCGGCCTCTCGGGCAAGACGACGAACCTCAAGCAGATCCATACCCACGTGCCCGGGGAGAGCAAGGGCGAGATGGTCTCGCTCCAGACCGAGGACGAGCGCACGCTCTTCTTCGACTTCCTGCCGCTCGACCTGGGCAAGGTCAACGGCTTCAAGACCCGCTTCCACCTCTACACCGTTCCCGGGCAGGTCTTCTACAACGCCAGCCGCCGCCTCATCCTCCGTGGCGTCGACGGCGTCGTCTTCGTCGCCGACTCGGCCCCCAACCGCCTGCGGGCCAACGCCGAGTCGCTGCGCAACCTGCGCGAGAACCTCGCCGAGTACGACCTGTCGCTCGGCGAGCTGCCGTACGTGATCCAGGTGAACAAGCGCGACCTGCCGGATGCGCTGCCGCTCGACATGGTGCGCGCGGTGCTCGATCCGGCCGGTCGGGTGCCGCTGTTCGAGGCGGTCGCGCAGTCCTACCAGGGCGTCGTCGAACCGCTCAAGGCGGTCTCGAAGCTCGTGCTCGAGAAGCTGTCGCAGAAGGCCTGAGGCTCGCTCCCGACGGGACTTCGGCGCGACGGGCGCGTGGTAGCGTCGCGTCATGAGACGGACTCCGCTCCATGACGAGCACGTCGCGCTCGGCGCGCGCATGGTGGACTTCGCCGGCTGGGCCATGCCGGTCCAGTACCCGACGGGCATCCAACACGAGCACCTCGCGGTGCGGCACGACGCCGGCATGTTCGACGTCAGCCACATGGGCCAGCTGCGGGTGCGCGGCCCGGACGCCATCCCCTTCCTGAGCTGGGCGACCCTGAACGACCCGGCCTTGCTCAAGGACGGCCGCGGCCAGTACACGCTGCTCCCCAACGACCGCGGCGGCCTGATCGACGACCTCTACCTGTACCGCGAGGCCGCCGACGACTTCCTGGTCGTCGCGAACGCGGCCAACGTCGCACCGGTGCGCCACCACCTCGAGCAGCTCGCGAGCGAGGGGGTCGCTGCGGGCGCTCATGGGGCCCCCGGCAGCGCCGGTGCCTTCGAGGTGCACGTCCGCGACGAGTCCGACGATTGGGCGCTGATCGCGGTCCAGGGGCCGACGGCGGCCGTCCGCCTCGGCCGCGTCGTCGAGGCCGACCTGACCGCCGTGCGCAAGAACCGATTCGTCGACACGCGCCTCTCCGGCATGCCGGTGCGCCTGGCGCGGACGGGCTACACCGGCGAAGACGGCTTCGAGGCCTTCGTCCGCCCGGGCGACGCCCCGTCGGTCTGGCAGGTGCTGCTCGAAGCCGGCGTCGTGCCGTGCGGTCTCGCCGCCCGCGACACGCTCCGCCTCGAGGCCGGCTTCCCGCTGTTCGGGCACGAGCTCACGGCCGACACCAACCCGCGCTGCACGCCCTTCGCGTGGGTGGTCAAGGACAAGCCGGCCTACGGCTTGGATGCCATCCTCGCCGGCACCTGCGAGCGCCGGCTCGTGGGCATCGTCCTCGACGGTCGCCCGATCCCGCGCGAGGGCTACCACGTGCTCGACCCCGACGGCCGGCGTATTGGGACGGTCACCTCGGGCACCCTGTCGCCCCTGACGCGCCGCAGCATCGCGCTCGCCTGGGTCGACGCGGCCTTCGCCGCCGAGGGTACCCGGCTGGCGGTCGAGGTACGCGGCCAGCCGGCGCCCGGTACGGTCACCGCGCCCCCGTTTCACACTCCCTGACGCCCGGTACGCTGGTCCCGAGGAGAACGCCATGAACATCCCCGCCACGCTCCGTTACACCCGCTCCCACGAATGGGCCACCGAGCCGGACGCCGACGGCCTCGTCACGGTCGGCATCAGCGACTTCGCGCAGGACCAGCTCGGCGACGTCGTCTTCGTCGAGCTCCCCGAGGTCGGGCGCGCGCTGGCGGCCGGCGACGCCGCCGCCGTCGTCGAATCGGTCAAGACCGCCTCCGACATCTACGCCCCTGTGGCCGGCGAGGTGGTGGCGGTGAACGACGCCCTCGTCGACGCCCCCGAAGCGATCAACACCGAGCCCTACGGCGCCGGCTGGCTCTTCCGTCTGCGCGTCGCCGATGCCGCCGACTGGTCGGCGTTGCTCGACGCCGCCAGGTACCAAGCGGTCGCCGAGGAGGGCTGAGCGTGCCGTACGTCCCGCATACCGCGGACGACGTGCGTCGGGCGCTCGCCGCGATCGGCGTCGAGCACGTCGACGACCTCTTCCGCGACGTCCCGCCGGCGCTGCTCGACCCCGAGTTCGAGCTGCCGGCGCCGCTCGACGAGGTGGGCGTCCTCGCGCACCTCGACGCCTTGGCCGCGCGCGACCAGAAGGGCGTGCCCACCTTCCTCGGCGGCGGCGTGCGTCCCCACTTCCTCGCCTCGGTGACGCCCCACCTGGCGTTCCAGAGCGAGTTCGTCACCGCGTACACGCCGTACCAGGCCGAGGTCGCGCAAGGCGTCCTGCAGGCCACCTTCGAGTACCAGACGATGATGAGCGAGCTCACCGGGCTCCCGTACTCGAACGCCTCGATGTACGACGGCGCCACCGCGGTCGCCGAGGCCGCGCTGCTGGCGGTGCGCCACACCCGCCGCGAGGCGGTCCTGGTGACCCGCGGCGTCCACCCCGAGACGCGCGAGGTGCTGCGCACGTACCTCGAGCCGATCGGCGTCGCGATCGAGACCATCGACCTGACGCCGGCCCTGACCACGGATGTGCCGGCGGTCGGCGACCATGTGGCCGCGGTCATCGCCCAGAACCCGAACTACCTCGGCTACCTCGAGGCGATGCCGGCGCTGGCCGACGCCGCGCACGCCGCCGGCGCGCTGTTCATCGCCGCCGTCGACCCGCTGTCGCTCGCCGTGCTGCGCGACCCGGGCAGCTACGGCGCCGACATCGCCGTCGGCGACGGGCAGGTGCTGGGCATTCCGATGCAGTTCGGCGGCCCGGCCTTCGGCTTCATGGTCGTCACCGAGCCGCTCCTGCGGCAGCTCCCGGGCCGTCTCGTCGGGCAGACCCACGACGTCGA
>JARGGE010000321.1 GCA_029210865.1 Trueperaceae bacterium | reverse complement strand
GGCGCCCTCGAGGATCGCGGCCATCTCGCCGGCGATCAGGTTGCGGACGAAGTCGTAGCCGGGCACCGGGGGCTCGGCGACGCCGTACTGCAGGAAGCTGAAGGCCGCCTCGTACGCGGGGTCGGCCGCGAAGTAGTCGCCCAGGTCGGCGGCGACGCTGGCGCGCACCGGGAAGTAGTTCGACGCGCGCGCCCAGTCGGCCTGGACCTCGGTGCTCGTGTAGTACTTGAGGAAGAGCCAGGTGGCGAGCTCCTCCTCGGCGGGGTGGCCGGCGGGGATGCTCACCGAGGCGCCGTAGACGTTCATGACGGGCTCGGGGGTGGTGTGCGGGATCGCGCCGACCGACCAGTCGAAGGTGGCGCCGGCCTCGATCGCCTGGCGGTAGAAGGGGAAGCCCGAGCTCGAGCCGACGGTGAACAGGGTGCGCCCCTGGCCGAAGTTCGTCTGGTCGCCGAAGCGCTCGGTGACGATGTCCATGCAGCCGCGCTCGGTGAGGTCCTGCAGGAAGGTCATCGCGGCGACGGCGGCGTCGGAGTCGACCGAGAAGCGGTTGGTCTCGTAGTCGAAGATGTCGCCGCCGAAGGCGAAGGTCCAGCTCGCGAAGCGGCTCGCGTCGATCGAGATCTCGTAGCCGAGGCTGCGGCCGGCGCCGGTCGCCCCGGAGAACGGCTGCTCGACGGCCTTGCAGGCCATCTCGGTGAACTCGTCGGGCGTGGTGGGCGGGCCGTCGTAGCCCATCTCCTGGAGCCAGCTCAGGTTGTAGTAGAGCATCTCCATCGAGCGGTTCGGCGGGAAGCCGAGCAGCTGGTTGTCGAAGGTCGGGTTGACGTCGGACTGCAGGAAGCCGGAGAAGAAGTCACTTAGCTCGGCCTCGTCGTAGCCCCAGGTCTCGGAGCGCACGAGCGGCCACAGGTCGATCAGGCCGTCGACCACCTGGTACGTGGCGGCTTGGTTCTGGTAGGCGACCACGAGGTTGGGGGTCTCGTTCGTCCCGAGCAGCACGAGCATCTTGTTGAAGATGTCGCCGTAGCCGCCCTGGTTCTCTTCGATGACGGTAATGCCGTAGGGGTTGGTCGCGTTGAAGGCGTCGACGATCTCGACGAGCATGTCTTGGCGGATGCCCGAGTGCTGGTGCCAGAACGTGATCGTCTGACCGCTGGGGTCGACGTTCTCGTAGTCGCTCTGCGCGGCTGCCGTGGCGGCGAGCACGAGCGCGGCGAGCAGGGTGAGGAAGCGCTTCATGATGGGGGCTCCTTCCGAGCGGGGGAAGAAATCGACTTCGACCACGGGCGCGGTGCCCGCTGGGTCCAGGATAAGAGGTTCGCGCGCCGGCGTCATGGGGGCGTCACCACCGCCGGGTCGGGGCCTCAACCCTTGAGGCCCGACGTCGCGATGCCCTCGGTGAACTGCCGCTGCGTGAAGAAGTAGAGCACCAGCACGGGGACGATCGTGATGACCGAGCCGGCCATGAGGAGGTGCGTCTGCGGCCCGGCGTCGTCGATGAAGTTGTTCAGGCCCACCGCCAGCGGGCGCCAGGTAGCGTTCGTGGTGACCAGGAGCGGCCACAGGAACTCGTTCCACGAGACGACGAAGGTCAGCAGCGTCGCGGTGATGACCACCGGCCGGCTCATCGGGATGACCACCGTGGTCAGGAAGCGGGCGTGGCCGGCGCCGTCCATGCGCGCCGCGTCCCACAGCTCGTTGGGGATCTGCGCGAAGAACTGGCGGAACAGGAAGATGATGAAGGCGCTCGACAGGAACGGCACGGTGAGCGCCGGCAGGGTGTTCAGCCACGAGCCCCAGGGGATGATGTCGCCGCGCACCAGCAGGTAGCCGGGGATGAAGGTGACCGTGCCCGGGATCATGAGCGTCGAGAGCAGGATGGCGAACAGCACCTCGCGCCCCGGGAAGCGGATGCGCGCGAAGGCGTAGCCGGCGAGGGTGCTGGTGACGAGCATCCCGACGATCGTCGTGGCCGTGATGATGACGCTGTTGCGGAAGTAGATCCCGAAGTCGGCGTCGCGCCAGGCGACCGCGTAGTTCTCCCACTGCGGCACGGCGGGGAGCGGCGCGCGCGTGATCGTCTCGCCGAGCGTCATGAGCGACTGGCCGATCATGACCATGAAGGGCGACATCGAGACCAGCGCCCCCACGGTGAGCGCGACGTAGAGGAAGAGGTGGCCGACGCGGAAGGTGCTGGGGGCGCGAGCCACCATGGCGGCGCCGCGCCGCGGCGCGCCGCGCCGCGAGCGGAGCTCGGTCGCGCGGGACCGGCCCTCAGCCACGGAGCGCCCTCCGCCCGAAGAGCCGGTTCTGTAGCAGCGTCAGCCCCAGGATGATCAGGAAGAGCACCACCGACTGCGCGGCGGCGAGGCTGAAGTCGTTGCGCTGGTAGAAGGTGTCGAAGATGACCAGCGAGGCCGTGTCGACCGCGTCGCGCACGGCCACCTCGCGCATGACGTACAGGTGCGTGAAGGCCTGGAAGGTGCCGATGAAGCCGAGCACCGTCAGGTAGAAGGTGATCGGCGCCAACAGCGGCACGGTGATCGCCATGAAGCGCTGCGGTCCGCTGGCGCCGTCGATCTCGGCGGCCTCGTAGAGCTCCTTGGGGATGCCGCCCAGGCCTGCCAGGAAGATGACCGCGTTGTAGCCGGTGTAGGTCCAGATGCCGAAGAGGATGATCGTGAGGAGCGCCAGGCTGGGGCCGGCCCAGAAGCCGGTGATCTCGATGCCGAAGCGGGCGAAGAAGTCGCCGAACCACAGTTGCATCACCGGCGTGGTCTCGAAGAGCCAGCGCTGCGGCTCGACGCCGATCCACGAGAGCGCCGTGTTCGCCAGGCGTTCCTCGCGCGGGTTGAAGATGTTGCGGAACACCGCCGCGGCGGCCACCACCGGGGTGACGTAGGGGAGGAAGAAGATCATGCGGTAGAACTCGCGGCCGCGCAGCGGCTGGAACAGCATGCTCGCGAGCACCAGCGCCAGGGCGATCTGCACGGGCACGCTCAGGAAGCCGTAGTAGAAGGTGCGGACGAGGCCGAGCAGGAAGCGTTCGTCGCCGGCGGCGCGCATGCCCTGCCAGCCGAGCGCGAAGGCGATGCCGGCGAAGAGCAGCGTGGCCGCGGCGGCGACGCGCGCCCATCGGCCCCACCCCTCGCGGCCGCGGAAGGCGTCGGTCCAGAGCCAGTGCGCGACGCCGACGAGCGCGATGGCGCCCAGGAAGACCGCGAAGGCGCCGAAGTCGCCGACCGTGCGCTCGTACTGCTCGAGGCCGATGAAGCGCCCCTGGCGGATGCGCCACCGGTGGACGCTCATGTAGAGCGCGTAGCCGATCGGGAAGAGCCCGAACACCCCGACGATCAGCGCCGCCGGCAGCACGAAGGCGTAGCCGGTGAGCCACTCGCCCCACGGGCGGCGACGGGCGGGGCGGGTCGGGCGGGGGGTGGCGGAGGGGGCCGTCATCGGGTGGGGGCGGTCGCGGCACCGCGGACCGACCGGCGGCGGGCGGCTGCGGTGCGCGGGCGTCGGACCGTCCCCAAGGTACCAAGGCCGCGGGGCCCCGGGGGTCAAGGGACCGTCAGGTCGCGTCCTGGACGAAGCTGCGCGGGCGCCCTCGCGAACGCGCCCGTCGCGCGGCGGGGCGTACGATGGCGCGTGCCCCGCCGTCCACCCCCC
>JARGGE010000320.1 GCA_029210865.1 Trueperaceae bacterium | reverse complement strand
GGTGGTGGTGCCGTCGGCGAGGGCCTCGGAGAAGGTGATGACCACGGTGCTGCTGCGGTCGATTCCGATCGCACCGTTGCCCGGCTGAATGCCGGTGACCGAGGGAGGCGTGGCGTCGGCGCCGCCGAGCTCGGCGAAGGTCACGTCCTCCTTCGTCACCGACCGGATCACCTCGGGCCCGGTGATGAACATGTAGGCGCTGTCGCGCGCCATGAGCACGAAGTCGGTGAGCGCGGGGCTGTAGACGGCGCCGCCGGCGCAGGGGCCGAGCACCGCCGACACCTGCGGCACGACGCCGGAGTAGATCGCGTTGCGCGCGAACACCTCGCCGTAGCCGGACAGCGAATCGACGCCCTCCTGGATCCGGGCGCCCGCGGAGTCGTTCAGGCCGACGATCGGCGCGCCGGTCCGCACCGCCTGGTCCATCACGCGGACGATCTTGGCCGCGTGCATCTTGCCGAGGCTGCCGCCGAGCACCGTGAAGTCCTGCGCGAAGACGAACACCGTGCGCCCCTCGACGGTGCCGTAGCCGGTGACCACCCCCTCGCCCGGGGCGTCGAGGCCGGGGTCGCGCGGCTCGACGAACGCCCCGAGCTCGACGAAGCTCTCGGGGTCGAGCAGCGCGTCGAGCCGCTCCCGGGCGGTCAGCTTGCCGGCAGCGTGCTGGCGCGCCACCCGCGCCTCACCACCGCCGCGGTGGACGCGCTTACGGCGCTCCTCCATCTCGGCGGTGAGCTCGTTCATCCAGGCGAGGGTGTCGTCGCGCACGGGGCCTCCTAGGGGACGACCGACCCGGGGACGGCGGTCGGTGATGCGTCGGCCGGGGGTGCCTCGGCCGAGGGTGCGTCGCTCAGGGCGCGGCCGGCACCGGCGGCACGACCGGTGCGGTCGGCGGCGCCGGTTCCGGGCCCACGACCACGTAGCGCACCTCGTCGGGGAACACGTAACCCTGCCGCCGGGCCAGGTGCTCGCGGAAGCGCGCGTCGTCGCCGCGGCCGGCGATGGCGGCGAGGTCGTCCACGTCGGCCTGCAGGGCGGCGACCTCGCGCTCGAGCCGCACGACCTCGCGGTCGGCGATCCACCAGCGCCGCACCTCCACGGCGGTCAGCGCGGCCACCTGGAGCGCCCCGACGGTGCACGCCACGACGAGCAGCGCGGTCACCCCGCGACCGATCCGCACCGGCCGCCGCGGATCGCACGCGGGGTCGTCCGGCGGCACCGCGCGGGTGGCGCCACGGGGGCGCGGCTCGGTGGCCACCTCGCCCGGCCCGAGGCCGCGCGGGAGCGAGCGCCGTTCGGGCCGCGGCGGCGCCACGTCCGGCATGGGCTCGCGGGGCGCGTAGGGGCCGACGTTCATCGGGCGCTCCCGTAGGCCACGCCGGCCGCCACGCTCGCGATCGCCTCGCGTAGGAAGCGCGCCGCCACCTCCGGCGGGATCGGGTTCACGTAGGCACCGATCGACCAGTCGAAGCCGGCATGGCGCGTCACGCGCGGGAGCAGCTCGACGTGCCAGTGGAAGGCACCGGAGCCCGCCTCGGGGACGGTGTGGAGCACCAGGTTGTACGGCGGATGATCGAGGGCGACGTTGAGCGCCTCGACGACGGTGCGAAGCAGGTCGGCGAGCTCGGGCAGCCGATTGCCCGGCAGCTCCTGGAAGGCGCTCTGGTGGTCGCGCGGCATGAGCCAGGTCTCGAAGGGCGCCTTCGCGGCGAACGGGGTGAAGGCGACGAAGGCGTCGTTGGCGGTCACGACGCGTTCCCGGACCACCAGCTCGTGGTCGAGGACGTCGCAGAAGAGGCAGCGACCGGTGACCACGCGATGGCCGGCGGCGGCTTCGCGCTCCTCCTCCACCCAGCGGTTGGGCACCGGCAGCGCCAGCACCTGCCCGTGCGGGTGGTCGTAGACGGCCCCGGCCGCGCGGCCGACGTTCCGGCTCACCTGGACGTGGCGAACCTCCGGGCGGGCGGCGTGGTGCGCGACGCGGTCGCGGTAGAGGCGCAGCACGTCGACCAGGTGGTCGCGTTCGAAGGTCTCGAGGCGCATGCTCGGGTCGCGGTGCTCGACGACCAGCTCCTGGGCCCCCACCGCCGGCGCCGAGACGAGCACGCCGTCGGCGGTCGGGGCGAACGGGCGCGCCACGAAGGGCGACCCGGGCATCGGCAGCACCCGCGCGCTCCAGTCCGGGCCCCCCGCCGGCGCCCCGGTCGGCCGCAAGGCCACGATCTCGGTGGGCCAGCCGCGCTCGTGCCCGGGGGTGAGCGGCGGCCCGTCCGCGCTCCCGGCGGACGATCCGACCGCCAGCGCCTCGTCGCGACCGACGTCGGACGGCTGCAACCCACGCTCGGGCGAGATGAGCACCCAGGCCGGTCCGAAGGGGTCCTTGCGCAGGAGCGACATGCGTCCTCGAGTCTAGCAACGCGTCCGGTGCGTCGGGCGTGAAGGATCGCGCCGGGGGACCGTCGCGACGAGGACACCCGGCCCGACACCCGCCCCTGTGAAGCGGCCCACCCGGGCGGCGGGGCGCCGGGGCTATGGTGACGCGTGAACGCACGTGCGGGCGCGGGAACGCCCGGGAGGGGCCGATGGACGCGCACTTGAACGACGCCCGCATCCTCATCGTCGACGACGAGCTGGTCAACACCGTCCTGCTCGAACGGCTGCTCCACGCCGCCGGGTACGCGGACGTCACCCGCACCACCGAGCCCGAGGAGGCGGTCGCGCTGTTCGCGGCCGCGCGTGCCCAGGGACGCGGCTTCGACCTGCTCTGCACCGACCTGCACATGCCGAGGATGACCGGCCTCCAGGTGATCGACGCGGTCGTCGCTGGGCTCCCGGACGACGACTTCTTCCCGATCCTCGTCCTGACCGCCGACGCGACCCCCGAGGCCGAGCAGGACGCCCTGCAGCGCGGCGCCAAGGACTTCCTCACCAAGCCCTTCCGCAAGGATCAGATCCGGCTCCGCGTCGCCAACCTGCTCCGCACCCGCTACCTGCAGGCGAAGCTGCGCGACCACGTCGACCGCCTCGAGGAGATGGTGTACGCGCGCACGATCGAGCTCGAGGCCGCCCGCCTCGACGTGCTCGACCGCCTCGCCGCCGCCGCCGAGTACCGCGACTACGCCA
Organism: Trueperaceae bacterium; assembly: GCA_029210865.1. Taxonomy (GTDB): domain Bacteria; phylum Deinococcota; class Deinococci; order Deinococcales; family Trueperaceae; genus JAABTL01. Next base: position 551 of record JARGGE010000320.1, on the reverse strand, counting down.
CCGGCCGCCACACGCAGCGGGTGGGTCTGTTGGCCGCGCTACTGGCGCGACAGCTGGGCCTGCCGCGCGCCGAGGTCGAGTTGATCCGGCGCGCGGCGCCGCTGCACGACGTCGGCAAGATCGGCGTCCCCGACCACATCCTCCTCAAGCCGGGCAAGCTCACGGATGAGGAGTACGACCTGATGCGCGACCACGTCGACGTCGGGGTGCGGCTCCTCGCCAACGGCCGCTCGCAGCTGATCGCGCTGGCGCAGCAGATCGCCGAGACCCACCACGAGCGCTGGGACGGCAGCGGCTACCCCCACGGCCTGCGCGGCGAGGCGATCCCGCAGGTCGGGCTGCTCGTCGCGGTCGCCGACGTGTTCGACACGCTCGCCCACGAGCGCCCGTACAAGCGCGCCTGGCCGGTCGACGAGGCGATCGCCGAGATCGTCCGGCAGCGCGGGCGCTGGTTCGCACCGCACGTCGTCGACGCCTTCCTCGCGGTCGTCGACGCGCGCCCGCGGCTGCTCGCCGACCTGGAGCGGGTGGGCGACCCGACCGCGGAAGGC
>JARGGE010000031.1 GCA_029210865.1 Trueperaceae bacterium | reverse complement strand
CTTCGGCGTCGGTCCGGGCGAGCTCCGCGCAGCGCGCCACCACGCCGTCGACGAGCTGCGTCCGCAGGTGCTCGCGTTCTTGGTCGAGCCAGGCGACGAACTCGCTCGGTGCGCCGACGTCGAGCCCTTCGAGGAGCGGCCCATGGGCCAACGCCAGCGCGTCGGCGGGGTCCCCGTCGGCCAGCGCGCGCCAAGCCTCCAGGTCGGAGGCCACGGGCCAGCGGATCCGGTCGTCCTCCACCTCGACGCCGTCGACGAGCCGGCGCGCACGGTGAAGCAGTTTGCGCAGGTTCCGGCGGCCGACGGCGTCGACGCGGTCGGGCCAGAAGAGGAAGACCGCCGCGTCGCGGGGCACCCATTCGCCACGCGTCGCCAGGTAGGCCAGGAACCGGTGCAGCTGGTTCGCGCCCAGGTAGGTGCGTCCTCGGTCGATCAGCTCCGGACGGCCGAAGAGCCGTACGGTGGCGGGGGGCATGGTGGAGTGTAGACCGCGCTCGGGACGGTGTCCGTTCGAGCGCCGCTCGGCCCGACCCGCCGGCTCAGCCGCCGCCGTCCACGTGCGTCAACCGCACCCGCACCCCACGCACCCGCGCCCCTTGGCCGCCGCCAGCCGCTGCTCGATCCGCAGCGACGTGGGCGTCACCGCCAGCCCGCCCAGCGAGGTGCAGCGGTGCTCGCGCGGCATGCGCTCGGCCACGGCCTTGGCGGCGTCCACCACCTCGTCGAGCGGGATGAGCGGGTCGAAGCCGGCGAGCGCCATGTTGGCGCACGACAGCGCGTTGGCGGCCGCCATGACGTTCTTGCCGAGGCACGGCGCCTCGACGCGGTTGGCGATCGGGTCGCAGATCAGCCCGAGCATGCTCTGGAGCGCCATCGAGGCCGCCGCGAGCGCCTGGTCGCGGGTGCCGCCGGCGAGGGTGACGAGCGCCGCGCCCGCCATGCAGGCCGCCGCGCCCCCCTCGGCTTGGCAGCCACCCACCTCGGCGGCGAAGGTCCAGCGGGTGGTGAAGATCGCGCCGGCCAGCCCCGCGGCGAGCATCGCGCGCGCCATGTCCTCCTCGGAGCGGCCCATGGACTCCGCCATGGCGATCACCGCGCCGGGCAGCGCGGCGCAGGCGCCCGCGGTGGGCGCGGCGACGATGACGCCCATCGCGCTCTTCACCTCCATGAGCGCGGTGACGTACAGGACGACCCGGTTGAGCGCGCCGCCGTCGAGCAGGCGCCCGGCCTCCATCATCTCGAGGAAGCGCCCGCTCTGGTGCCCGAGGACGCGGTCCTCGTACTGGGTGCCGGTGATCCCCTGGTCGATCGAGCGCCGCAGGATCCGGACGATGCCCACCATCTGGGCGACGACCTCGTCCTCGTCGAAGCCGCTGCGCGCCGTCTCGTACGCGACCGCCAGCTTCCAGAGCGGCGTGTGGCGGTCGCCGTCGTGCGCCAGCAGCTCCTCGCTGCCGGTGAAGGGCAGCCGCACGCCCTGGCGCGAGGGCACCGGCAGGACGCGGCCGAGCCGCCGCACGCGCGTCGGCCGCAGCTCGGCGAGGACGTCGTCGGGGACGAACGCCGCGGCCTTCACCTGCACCAGCAGGCCGTCGGGGGTGTCGTGGATCAGGACCGCGTCGGCGTCGAACCCAGGCGCCAACCGCTCGACCGCCGAGCGCATCGAGCCGTCCAGCCAGATCAGCGTCTCCGCGTACCCGCCGTCCATCTTGAGCGCGACGCCGTCGATCGAGAGGACCTCCATCATGCCGCCGCCGGTGGAGATCGCGATCAGCGCGTGCTGCTCGCGGTCGTTGCGCAGCGTTAGCCGGTAGGTGTTCGGGTGGGGGTCGCCGACGTCGACCGTCTCGATGCGCAGCCCGATGCCCGCGTCGGCGAGGGCCCGGGCCGAGCCGGGCAGGCGCTTGTCGTCCGCGTCCCACCCCAGGAGGCCGCCGAAGAGCCCCATGTCGGAGCCCTGGCTCTCGTGGGTGGTGGGCAGCGAGCCCTCGCGGTCGAACTCGACCAGGACGTCCGTGAGGTCGCCGTCCATCAGGTCGCGCGCCAGCCGTCCGATGCGCAGCGCGGCCGCGCAGTGCGAGCTCGAGGGGCCGCGCATGACGGGGCCGATGACGTCGTTGAAGATGCTGATGGCGGGCATGCGGCATCGTAGCAGCGGGCCGTGCCCGGGCTCGGGACCCCGCTACCTCAGGACGAAGCGCTGCCGGACCGCCGGCAGGGGCGCGAGCGCCACGATGGCGACGGCGTCGCTCGCGGTGACGAACTGAATGGGCCAGGCGAACCCGATCATCCAGGCCTGCAGGGCGAGCCAGAGCGCGAGTGCGAGGCCGATCGCCAGCGTGCCCGTCCAGGCCCAATGGTGGCCACTGGGCCGGGCGATCGCAGCCGCCCAGCTCCAGGCGGGTCGCACCAGGAGGCCGTACGCCAGCGCGAGCGGCACGAGGCCCATGACGGCCACCAGGAAGACGCCGGGCCACACGAAGTCGGGGACGGGCAAGCGGGGGAGAACGACGTCCATCCCCAACGACGCGCCGCTCGGATCGCGGAGCATCGCTAGGCCGCCGTAGAGGCCACCGAACGCCAGGAAGACCAGCGAGACCGCCAGTGCACCGAGCAGAAGCCGACGACCCATGGTCCATCCACCCTCTCGAGCGGGCGTCTGCGAGCGCGTTCGCTCGCCCTCGAGGCTATCGCCGCCGCCTAGATCCAGCGCGTCGGCGGCCGCTCGAGCGCCCGCCCCTTCCACGTCGTTTGGCGGCGCACGCCGTCGAGGAAGGAACGGATGGCGACGGCCAGGAAGGCGGCGAAGGTCACTGGGTACAGCAGCGCGATCCAGATCGGCAACCGGAGGCGCCCGTAGACGAGCGCCCAGTGGGCGACGGACAGGGCGATCGTCGCGAGCAGCCAACCGGGCTCGACCGGCACGCGAGCCGGCCAGGCGAGGTGAAGCGCGCCCACGGCCACCGGACCGAGGACCGCGTACGCCAGCCAACCCCACACGAAGGCGAACGGGAGGATGGCCGAGCCGAACGCCGCGAACAGGTTCCGGGCGAAGCCGGCGGCGGCCTCGCGCCCGCTCCGGTACATGCGGCACGTGACGATCGAGGTGGCGTCCAGGAGGTGCCAGGCGAGCCTGGCGCTGGCGACGCTGCGCGCCAGGTCGATGTCGTCGACGACGCTGCCGCGGACGGCCGCGTGGCCGCCGATCGCCTCGTACGCGTCCCGGCGGAAGGCCATGAGCTGGCCGACGGCGCGGGCGATGGGCGCACGGCGCCACACGCGGGCCAAGGCGAGCGGGGTGAACGAGAGGAGGGCCCAGTAGACCATCGGGACCAGGAGCGCCTCGCCCGGGGTGCCCAGGAGCTGCCGCGGCAGCCCGGACAGCAGGTCCGCCCGGCTCGCCTGGAGCGCGCGGACGATGCCGCCCACGGCGTCCGGATCGACGAAGACCGTGTCGGCGTCGGCGAACAGCAGCACCTCGCCCCGGGCCGCGAGGGCGAGCTGGTGGCAGGCCCAGTTCTTGCCGGTCCAGCCCGCCGGCGGCTCCTCGCCCGACCGCACCACCAGGCGGTCGTCGCCAGCGGCCGTGGCCGCCGCCCGCTCGCGCTCGAGGATCGCGCGGGTGCCGTCCTCGGAGCGGTCGTCGAGCACCACGACCTCGAGGTGCGGGTAGGTCTGGGCCAGCAGCGAGCGCACGCAGCCCCCGACGTTCGCCTCTTCGTTGCGGGCCGGCACCAGCAGCGAGACGAGCGGCGTCGGGGCGCCGGCGCGGTCGCGCCCCGGGCGTGCGAGCAGGACCGCGTTGCTCAGGACGACGAGCAGCACGACCGCCTGGAACGCGACGATGCCCACGAGGGCGTCGCCGGCCAGGAACCCCAGGACCGCGTCGGTCACGCCGCCTGCGGCTTCCGGCGTCTACGTCGGGGGGTCTCGGCGAGCTGCGCGCGGTGCTTCCAGAGCACGACCGCCGCCTGGAGCAGCAGCGTGAGCACCGGCCAGCCGCCGGGCACCCACAGGAGCACGCCGACCAGCATCGCCGCGAGCGCGACGGCCACCGCCCAGCCGTCGGGTTCGATCAGCAGCGTCGCCACCACGATGGTCGTGAGCGCGACCAGCGGGATGGTCCAGAGCGTCAGCCCGATCCAGGTGCCCAGCAGGGACGCGAGCGCCTTGCCCCCCTTGAAGCCCAGGAAGGGCGAGAACGCCGCGCCGGCGACGGGCAGCGCCGCGACCAGCGCCAGCCCCGCGCCCTCCACACCGAGCACGTCGCGCGCGAGGACGATCGGCAGGACGCCCTTGGTGACGTCGAGCAGCAGCACCGCGACACCCACGCCGACGCCACCGGTGCGCAGGGCGTTCATCGCCCCCGGGTTGCCGTCGCCGACCGTGCGCACGTCGCGCGTGCCCACCAGGCGCAGGGTCCACAGCGCGAAGGGCAACGAGCCGCCGAAGAAGGCGACCAGCGCCGCGATCGCGACCGCCAACAGAGGGTCCATGGTCGACGCGCAGTCTAGCGCGGGGGTGCCGGGAGCCGCGTCCCGAACGCGGCCAGGGACGGTCGCCCGACCGCGGGGAGGGCCGGGCGGCCCGCCCGGCTAGGCGGCCGTCCCTAGCCAGGTACGGCCGCGTCCGCCAACCTCGTGGGAGGGACGCCGCCGCGCCGTGCGCTCGGACGCCGGCGACCGGGCGACGCCCCGTGGAGGCCCGCGATGGACGTCCTCTCGATCGTGCTCGTCGCCTTCGGGGCGCTGGAGCTGCTGAACGTCCTGACGCTCTACCTGGCGCCCGGGTCCCGGCGCGGCAACGCGCTGGGCGTCTTCCGCGCCTACGAGCGCTCGAAGCAAGACCCCGAGGTCCACGCGCTGGTGCGCTACCTGATCGACTGGGTGGCCGGCACCAAGCTGATCTTCATCGTGCTGCTGATCGGCATCGTCCTCACCGGCTCGCCGGAGACCAAGGTGTTCAGCGGCATCGCGATGATCTTCTCGATCCTGACCTTCTACTCGCGCCTCTACCCGGCGATCACCCAGATGGACGAGGCGGGGCAGATCGAGCCGCGCGGGTACTCGCGGACGCTGGCCGCCATGATCGCGTCGTTCGTCGTCGTCTTCGGCGTCGCCGTGGTCGTCTACCTGCTAGGCTTCGCCACGGCATGAGGCTCGACCCCGACACGGTAAGGGCGCTCTGGTCGCGCACCTACAACACCCATGGCAAGCCGGACTGGTCGCACCTGTTCCCGCACTACCACGACGGCATCGTCTTCCAGGACTCGATCCAGCGGGTCGAGGGGCGCGAGGCCTTCGAGGCCCTGTGCAACCGGCTCGCCAAGCGCTGCAAAGAGCTGCGCATGCACATCCTCGACGTGTCGCAGACGGGCGACGTCCTCTTCGTCGAGTGGGAGATGACGCTGATGTTCGAGCGGTACCCCAGCTCGACCCTGTACGGCTGCACCAAGCTGACCCAGGACGATGATGGCTTGATCGTCCGCCAGCGCGACTACTACGACCTGTGGGGCGACATCTTCGACAACATCCCGCGCTTCGCCAAGATCTACCGGCGTTTCATGCGGCGCCGGTTCGGGTAGGCCGTGCTTCGCTACCTCCGCCAGTACCGCACGGCCGACTTCCGGCAGCTGCTCCGCAACCAGCGGACGCCGCACCAGCGCACGACCGCCTCGCTGGCGGGCAAGACCGTCGTCATCGCAGGCGCCACCTCGGGCGTCGGGCTTGCCGCCGCCCAGGAGGTCGCGCGCTTCGGCGGGCGGCTGGCGTTGGTGGCGCGGAACGAGGCCAAGGCGCGCGCGGTCCAAGCGCAGCTCGAGCGCGACTTCGGGGCCGACGCGTCGGTGTTCCTGGCGGACTTCGCGCGGCTCGCCGACGTCCATCGCGTCGCGGTGGAGCTGCTCGAGCGCCTCGAGCGCATCGACGTCCTGATCAACAGCGCCGGGGTGCACTGCACGCGTCGCCAGACCACCGAGGACGGGTTTGAACTGGTCTTCGCCGTCAACCACCTCGCCCCCTTCGCCCTCACGTACCGGCTGCTGCCCCGCATGCGCCAAGCAGGTGCTGGGCGCGTGCTCCAGGTGAACTCGCAGGGGCACCGCTTCGGTGGCCTCAACCTCGGCGACCTCGACTGGCGCCGGCGCTTCTACGTCGGGCTGCTGGCCTACGGCGCCTCGAAGACGGCGCAGTTGCTCACGGTCTGGGACTTCGCCGACCGGCTCGCCGGGAGCGGCGTGACGATCAACGCGATGCATCCGGGCGAGGTGCGCTCGGGCATCGGCCAGAACAACGGACCGCTCTACCGCGCCTTCCATCGCTTCGTCGTCGCGCCGTTCCTGGCGGACGCGCGCGTGGCCGGCGAGTCGCTGCATCTCTTGGCCGCCGCCCCGGGGCTCGCGGGCGTGAGCGGGCGCTACTTCAACCGCACGCTTCCCGAGAAGCCGGCGCCGCACGCGCTGGACCGGGCCGTGGGCCGCCAGCTGTGGGCGCGAACGATGGAGCTGACGGGGGTGCCGGATGACCTTTGACGTGCTCGTGGTGGGCGGTGGGGCCGCCGGCCTCACGGCCGCGGCCTACGCGGCCCGCGCGGGCAGGAGCGTGGCGCTCTTCGAGCGTCAGGCGCGGCTGGGCGGGCTGGTGCAGTCGGTGAACCGCGACGGCTTCGTCTTCGACATGGGGCTGCGGGCGGTCGAGAACGCCGGGATCGTCCTGCCGATGCTCGAGGAGCTCGGGCTCCAGCTCGACGCCGTACCCAGCCCGGTGTCGGTCGCGATCGAGGACCGCATGATCCGGGTCGACTCGAAGGCCTCGCTCGCCGACTACCGCGACCTGTTGGTACGGACCTACCCCGATCGCGTCGCGGACGTCGACCGGATCATGGCGCTGATCGAGCGGATCATGCGCGACATGGACGTGCTGTACGGGATCGACAACCCGCTCTTCAAGGACCCGATGCGCGACCGCCGCTACCTCTTCGGGACGCTGCTGCCGTGGATGTTCCGCTTCGTCGCCACCATCGGTCGGATCAACCGGATGTCGGGCCCGGTGGAGGACCTGCTCGACGAAATGACCGACGACGTCGGCCTCAAGGGCATCATCGGCCAGCACTTCTTCAAGGGGACGCCGGCGTTCTTCGCGATGAGCTACTTCAGCGTCTACCTCGACTACCTCTACCCCCGCGGCGGCACCGCGGCGCTCATGGGGCTGCTCGAGGGCTTCGTCCGCGAGCACGGCGTCGACGTGCGGACCCAGCAGCCGATCCTCGCGGTCGACCCCGAGGCGCGCACGGTCACCGACCGCGACGGCGAGGTCCACGGCTACGGGACGCTCGTCTGGTGCGGCGACCTCAAGGCGCTCTACCGCGCGATCGACGCCGAGGCCCTCACCGACCCGCGCTTGGCCCGCGCCGTCGTCGCCCGCCGCGCCGAGCTCGAGGCGTGCCACGGCAGCGACTCGGTGCTCTCGCTCTTCCTGTCGGTCGACGAGCCGCCGGCCACCTTCGCGGCGATCTCCGAGGGCCACCTGTTCTACGCGCCCGACGCCCGCGGCCTGGGCGACTTGCACACGCGCGGCTTGGAGGAGCTCCTGGCGCGCCACGCCGACGGACCGCTCCCCGAGGAGCCGGTCAAGGCCTACCTGGACGCGTTCTTCGCCCGCACCACCTACGAGGTCTCGATCCCCGTGCTCAAGGACCCGACGATGGCGCCCCCGGGGAAGACCGGCGTCATCGTCAGCACCCTGTTCGACTACCGCCTCACGCGCCGGATCCAGGAGGCCGGCTGGACCCGCGCCTTCCGCGACCACGTCGGCGACGCCATGATCGCGGCGCTCGAGACCCAGCTCTACCCGGGGCTCGGCGCGAAGGTCCGGTCGCGCTTCATGACCACGCCCGTCACCCTCGAGGCGGTCACCGGCAACAGCGACGGCGCCATCATCGGCTGGGCCTTCGACGGCGCGCGCAGGCCAGCGGTCCACCAGATGCAGCAGGTGGCGCGCTCGGTGGTGACCCCCATCCCGGGCGTGCTGCAGGCGGGGCAGTGGGCCTACAGCCCAGGGGGCGTGCCGATGGCGTTCCTGACGGGGAAGCTGGCGGCGAACCGGGCGCTGAAGGCCACGCGCCGTTGAGGCCGCGGCTGCGGTCGCCGCGCGGGTGCGCTGGCCGGCCGCCGCTCAGGTCAGCTCGCGCAGCACCTGCGCCACCGTCATCACGTCCTCGCGGGTGCAGTCGAACTGCCCGACCTGGACGCGGATGACGAAGCGGCCCGCGTGGCGCGTCTGCGTCAGGTAGACGCGGCCGTCGTCGTTGATGCGCGCCAGCAGCGCCTCGGTGGCCGCGTCGCCCTCCTGGAGCGCGAAGGTGAAGAGCGAGAGCACCGGCGCGGTGACGATCTCGAAGCCGGGGAGGTCGTCGATCGCTTCGGCGAGCTCGCGGGACCAGGCGACGTGGTTCCGGATCCGTTGCCGCAGGCCGGAGAGGCCGTAGGCGCGCAGCGTGAACCAGAGCTTGAGGGCGCGGAAGCGCCGGCCCAGGGGCACCGTCCACTCGTTGAAGTTGGTGATGCGGTCCGCCCCCTCGTGCCCGAGGGTCTGCAGGTACTCCGGGCGGAGGCCGAGCGTGCGGACCTGCGGGACGGGGTCGGCGAGGAACTGCACCGCGCAGTCGAACTGCGCGCCGAGCCACTTGTGCGGGTTGAAGACGATGCTGTCGGCGCCGTCGATGCCGTCCCACAGCGGGCGGAACTCGGGGCAGATCATGGCGGAGCCGGCCCAGGCGGCGTCGACGTGGGTGTAGAGGCCGAGCGCCTTGGCGACCGCGAGCGACTCGGCGATGCGGTCGCACGCGCCGATCGAGGTGCCGCCGGTGGCCAGGATCACCCCGGCGGGTCGGTAGCCGGCCGCGAGGTCCGCGCGGATGGCGGCGTCGAGCGCGGCCGTGTCCATGGCGTGCGTGGCGTCGGTCGGGACCTTGACCAGGTTCGCCTGGCCGATGCCGGCGATGCGCGCGCCCTTGTCGATCGAGCTGTGCGTCTCGGCGGAGGCGTAGAGGCGCAGCACCGGTTGGCACGCCAAGCCGGCGTCGTTGCCCTGCCAGTCGGTGGCGATCTCGCGCATCGTCAGGATGGCCGAGAGCGTCGCGGTGGTGGCGCTGTCGTGGATGGTGCCGCGGAAGTGGGGTGGGAGGCCGAGGGCGTCGCGCAGCCAGCGGACCATCACCTCCTCGATCTCGGTGGCGGCCGGCGAGGTCTGCCAGAGCATCGCCTGGGCGGCGATGGCGTTGGCGAGCTGCTCGGCCCACATCGACGCCGGCGCGGCGTTCGCCGGGAAATAGGCGAAGAAGCGCGGGTGCTGCCAGTGGGTCATCGCGTCCGGGACGATGGCCTCGAAGTCGCCGAAGATCCGCTCGGGCGGCTCGGGCTCCTCGGGCGCGTGCTCGGGCAGGTGGGCCGCCGTGTCGCCGGGCGACGTCTGCGCCCGCACGGGCCGGTCGCGCAAGGTGGCGTGGTACGCGTGCGCCCAGTCGGCAGCGCGTTTGGACCAGTCTCTGAGCTCGTCGTGGTTCATCGGGGGTCCTCACGTTCCTGCGAGGTCGGCGCCGCGTGGCGACGGCGCCCGGTGCGCGATCGATCGGGCGCACCGGCAGGATACGTCTGCGGGCGTGCCGGCCGGGTCCCGGGGCGCCGCCCGTCGTGTCAACTCATAAGTGATTCCAACCGAGCGGGGGATGGGTCACTCAATACTGAATCGAACCGAGCGGTGCTCAGTCAGCGGCTTGGGGCAGGTCATGAAGCACGGGGTCTTGGCGTTGCAGCCGGTCGAGGGTGCGGCGCAACTCGAGCGGATTGAGGGTCTGCTGCTGGTGCGTCAGGTCCTCGAGGCGGTGTGGGTGGACGGCGCCGAGCGTGAGGAGCCGGTCGAGCGGGGTTCGGGCCGTGTCGTAGTGCTTGCTGACCTTGCTGCCGACGCGGGTCTTGCGAACGAGTTTGAGGCTCGCGGTAGCGGAGGAGGTGGCGGCCGAGGAACTCGCTGCCGTTGTCGCTGTGCACGGCCCACACAGCGCTCGGCCAGGCCGCTAGCAGGAACTCGAGCGCGTCACACGCCACCGCCTGGCTCTTGCCCATCACCGCCCGGCGCGCGCTCCAGCCGCGCACGACGTCGACGATGGAGAGCGTGCAGGCGTAGTGGCCGCCGGTCGAGCCGCCGTTGTGCTCGACGAGGTCCACCTCCAGCGCGCCGGGGCGGTCCTCGTTCCAGCGGTAGCGAGCGCCTGCACCTGCGCCGTGAGGATGCGGTTCGGATGCGGTCCCGAGCGCATCAGCCGCGGTTTCGGTCGGGGCAGCTCCGCCAAGCGGCGCGCCAGCGTCGCGCGACTGATGCGCTCGAGCTCTTCGCGCACCTCGCGCGTGAGCTCGACCTCGGCGTGCCGCGCCAAGGCCGTGGCGAGCGGCAGCAGCTGCGGGTGCAGGCGCTCGGCGCAGCAGTAGTCGAGCACTTCCCACGCCAGCTCGATCATGCTCAGGCAGTGCCGGTACGCGCGCGGCCGGCCCGAGCGCTTCTTCCTGGTTGCCGCCTTCTTCGTGGGCGGCTGGTTCATCAGCGTGATCGCGTACTTCCGGTCGAACCCCGCCACGCCGACGAGCTCGTCCGGCAGTGCGCTCTTCGCCTTGCGGCCCGCCGCCGCGCGGTAGCGCTTGCGCATCGCCTGGACGTACTGGCGTCTCGCGTTCACCGACAGTCCTCTCGTCTTCGCCCACGACGCCATCACCCAACGTACGGTTCGATTTACTTCTGAGTGACCCAGGGCACCTTCGGTTGGACTTTACGTGAGTGAATGCGGGGCGTGGATCTTCAACGCGCAGTACGGGGTCATCAACGGCCTGCTCCTACGCCTCGAGCTGATCGACCAACCGATCTACTGGCTGTCGTCGAGCGCGGGCGCGATGTCGGCGGTGATCGTCGCCAAGACCTGGGCCACCAGCCCGTTCGCCATGGCCTTCTTCCTCGCCGCGCTGCAGACGATCCCGGGCGACCAGCTCGACGCCGCCTGGGTCGACGGCGCCGGCAACGGCTCCGTCATGCGCCACATCGTGCTCCCGCACGTGCGCTACACGACCGTGATCCTGGTCGTGCTCGTGGCCGTCAACAACCTCCAGCACTTCGACATCATCTACGCGATGACCGAGGGGGGCCCGGTACGGTCCACCACGGTGCTGGCCATCGAGGTCTACAAGCAGGCCTTCCAGAGCTGGAACATCGGGTTGGCGAGCGCGATCGGCGTCGTCTGGTTGGCGACGATCGCGGTCTCCGCCTACCTCTACCTCCGCTCGATCTTCGGGGACGAGTGGGGTCGGGATGCTCCAGCTCCGCCACCCTGCCGCCCGCATCGCCTTCGTCGTCCTCGCGGTGCTGTTGGGCGTGTTCGTGTTCTTCCCGATCGTGTGGATGCTGCTGACGGCGTTCAAGCCGCAGTCCGAGCTCTTCCAGCGGATCCCGACGATCCTGCCCGAGGCGCCGACCCTCGAGAACTTCGGTCGCGCCCTCACCCGGGGCGGCATCCCCGGCTACGTGCTCAACAGCCTCATCACGGCGGGCGGCAGCGCGCTCTTCACCACCGTCATCGCGACCTACGCCGCCTACAGCTTCGCGAAGTACCGCTACTGGGGACGGCAGCCGATCATGTACATGCTGATCTCGGCCCGCATGTTCCCGCTCGCCCTGATCCTGATCAGCCTCTACCCGATCTTCAGCCGCCTGGGGCTACTGAACACGCACGTCGCCCTGATCCTGGCGTACGTCGTGTTCGCTCTGCCGGCCGCGAGCTATATCCTCTACGGCTACTTCGCCCAGCTCCCGAGCGAGATCATCGAAGCCGCCCGGGTCGATGGCGCGGGGGACCTGCGCATCCTGCACGTGATCATCATCCCCTTGGCGCTGCCCGCGCTCATCACCGTGGCGCTGTACGGCTTCATCTGGGGCTGGAACGACCTACTCTTCTCGCTCACGCTGGTGACGGCCGACCGCATGCGCACGATCGGCCCGGGACTGCTCTTCACCTACCTGGGCGAGTTCTAGAACGACTGGGGAGGCGCGATGGCGGCCTCGATCGTCACGTCGGTGCCGATCATCCTGGCGTTCACCCTGCTGCAGCGCTTCTTCGTCCAAGGGCTGACGGCGGGAGCGGTCAAGTCCTGGGTCGGGCGTCGAGGCTTCGCACGCCAGCGGCGACCGCATGCGTGCGGCACGACCGGCCTCACCGAGCGGTCGTACGAGCCTCAACCGTAGACGAGGTACGCGCCCGGCGGCACCTGGCGCTCGAGGTCGTCGCACGTTCCCGGCGCATCCTGCTGCCCGGGCGTCCGTTCCGGAAGCCAGATGCGGCACGCGCCGGGCGGCGGGTAATGGCCGGCCGGAATCTGGAAAGCGCTGGCGCCGGGGGCTAGGACCTCGATGCCGGACGCCGGCCGCGACGCCGGGACGCGCACGATCAGGTAGCCCGCGCCCGCCGTCGTCGAGACGCTCTCGGGCGCGAGCACGGACGGATCGAAGGTGACGCGCGCCGTGCAGCCTGCGAGCACCAGCGCTCCGAGAAGGAGCGCGGTGGCGGCGATGGCGCGCGCGCGGATGGGGGTCGTTGCGCCGTTCGTCATGCTTCATTGTGCGCGCGTTCACGAGGCGCGTCTGTACCGTTCGGTCCGGCGCCATGGGACGTCCGTCTCTTGGCTGGCGCCAGGGCACGCGCTTATTCAGAGGGGAAGGGTCCATCTCACGGTGCGTGGCGCGCCGCGCACCGGCGGGTCGGGGTTCGACGCGAGCGACCGTCGCGCTGCCCCGATCGTCCGCCGCGAGGAGCGTGGCCCCCCCGACCCTTCGGCCGCCTCCCCGGCTTCGCGACCGTGCCGAGGTAGCCCATGGCCCGCAGACTCCTTCACGTCCTGATGGCGGTCGCCGTCGCGCTCGGCGTCGCGGCGGCGCAGGCGCCCGCGCCGCTGAACGTCCCGACGACGGGTTCGATGGTCGTCGGCGCGCTGGCGCTCGACGGCGTAGCGCAGGGCACGCTGGTCGCCGGTGGCGACGGCGTCGCGTTCCACACCTTCTGGTTCGACGTCCCGGCGGGCGTGGCCCGCTGGACGCTGACGCTCGACGCCGACGCCGACCTCGACCTGGCCGTGAAGGCGGGCGCCGAGATCGCCACCTACGTCGACCGCGACCGCGGCGGCGACTGGGATTACCGCGACGTGGACACCCGCAACCCCACCGTGCTCACCATCGACGCGCCGCAAGCGGGCCGCTGGTACGTCGACGTCTTCAACGCGCTCCCGGTCGGCACCCGTGGGACCTACCGATTGGGCTCGTCGGCCGGCACCGCCGCAGCGGCACCGGCCGCACCCGGTGGGTTGCCGCGCAAGGGCGCGCCCGCCGCGCCGCCCCCCGCGCGGAGACCCGACGCCGATGACCGAAGGCGGGCATGTCGTCGTGCTCGGCAACGAGA
>JARGGE010000319.1 GCA_029210865.1 Trueperaceae bacterium | reverse complement strand
GGGTTTTTCAGCCGGTCCTTGGTGGGGGTGTCGGGGTTGTAGATCTTTTGCGCCAGCGTGCCGCCGCGCACCGAGTAGTTGCCGCCGGGGTTGACCACCTCGGCATCGGCATCGGCACCGCCCACCGCGCGGTCGCGCGCCTCACGGCCAGCGGTCTCCTGCTCCCCTCGCGGATGGTGCAGCGTCGTGCGCTGTCGGACGTGCTCGTCCACGCAGCGAGGCACGTCTACTACGTGAAGCCCGGGGGCCTGACGCGCGGGATGCGAACGGCGGAAGCCGCCCCGCCGCTCGCGGACACAGTGGCACCCGCCGATCCACCCCCGGTGTGGCCTGATCCTCGCGGCGACGCACGCGGCTACGCGATCGAGCCTCTTCATGAGTCCGTGCCCTCCGCCGCGCGACGCGACGCCGATCTCTATGCCCTCCTCGCCCTCGTCGACGCGCTGCGCATCGGCCAGGCCCGGGTCCGAAGCCTAGCCGCGGTCCAGATCCGCGAACGGCTTGAGACGTGACGCCGCTCGAGGCCATCGACCACGTGGCGACCGTACTTCGCGAACTCTGGGCTGGAGACATGGTCTTCGTAGGTGGTGCCGTCGTCGGCCTCCTCCTCACCGATCCCGCTGCACCCTCACCCCGCTACACCGACGACGTGGACGTGGTGATCGGACCCGTGTCGCGCGCCGCCTTCAACCAACTGGAAGCGCGTCTTCGCGAGGCGGGGCACACCCAACCGACCGAGGGGCCCATCTGCCGCTGGCACATCGTCGGCACGAACGTCGATCTGATGCCCGTGGACGCCGCCATCCTTGGCTTCTCGAATCGCTGGTACGGAGCCATGATGGGTCGAGCTATCGAGGTCCCGGTGGCACCGGGCCGGGCCGTCCGAATCGTCAGCCCTCCGTACCTCCTGGCCACCAAGCTAGAGGCCTTCGCAGATCGAGGCGCGGGGGACTACCTGTTCAGCCAAGACATCGGAGACATCGTCGCCCTGGTCGACGGACGGCACGAGCTCGTCAACGAGGTGCGCGAGGCCGATCGCGAGGCTCGAGCGTTCGTGCGCAACGGGTTTCGCCGCCTGCTCGACGACGCGCGGTTCGAGGAGGCGATACCTGCGCACCTCATGCCCGACCCCGCAAGCCAATCGCGCGTCCCGCTCATCTTGGAACGCATGCACGGAGTCGCCCGCGGCGACGGCCCGAACGCTTCCATTGCACCGCAGGCCACCCGATCCGAAGGCGCCGGAGAAGCGGACTGAACCCTGACGCCCGCGAGTCCGTGGCACACGCGAGCCGAGCGGCTCCGCAGTACGGAATGTGCGCGACCCGAACCCGACCTCACCATCGCGCGCCAGCGCACCAAGGAGATCCAACGTGGCTGAACTCGAGCACCGACCGGTCGTCCACGACCACGAGGAGTTCCTCGCCCGCACTCGCCGTCGCCCCGGGTTCCAGAAGTCCTACGACACGCTGCAGACCGAGTACCAGGTCGCCAACGAGCTCATCGCCGCCAGAGCGCGTGCGGGCATGACCCAAGAAGCCGTCGCCCAACGCATGGGCACCACCAAGAGCGCAGTCTCGCGACTCGAAAGCGCCGGCAAGCACACGCCATCCGTCGGCACCCTCCAGCGCTACGCCAAGGCCGTCGGCTGCGAGATCAAGATCGAGCTCGTGCCGAAGGCAGGATGACGAAGGGCCCGGTCGCGTGACCGGGCCCATGTTCGTCTTGGTGGGCGGCACAGGATTTGAACCTGCGACCCCTCGCGTGTGAAGCGAGTGCTCTCCCGCTGAGCTAGCCGCCCGGGCGGAGCGTTCCCAAGCGTACCGGGCGGCCGTGCGGCCGTCAACTTGGCGGCCGCACGCGCCTCAGCCAGCCAAGCCCCGCTGCAGCCACAGGATGCCCACCGCGATCGACACGAGACCGACGACCACGTTGAGGCCGCGCAGCAGCGCGGTGTGGCGCGCGGCGAGGCGCTTGGCGGCGTAGACGAGCAGGAGCGCGTAGGCCGACATCGCCAGCAGCACGCCGAGCGACTCGAGCGCGAGGATGCCGAGCGCCATGGCCGGGCTGTCGGCCGCGAGGCCCAACGCGATCGCGAGGGCGCCGCCCGTGCCGGCTGCGCCGTGGAGCATGCCGACGCCGAAGGAGCGGCCGACGCGGGCGCCGCGGGCAGGGGCGGGATGGGGATGGGTGTGGAGCGAGGGCACGCCGGCAGCCGCGGCGCCGACCGCCGCCACGGCGGGCGCGTGCGCGGGCTCGTGGGGATGCACGTGGGTCACGAGCGTGAAGGCGCGGCGCAGCGCGAGCACACCCAAGACGATCATCACGGGGCCGACCACCCACACCTCGACGAGGCCGGAGAGGGCGGTGGGCAGGCTCGACTTGAAGACGAGCGCGGCAACGCTCAACACCATCAGGGACAGGCCATGGCCCAGCGCCCACTGGCTGCTGCGCCAGAGGATCCGCCAGAAGTCGGCGCGGAGCGACCGGCGGCTGGTGGCGAGCACCGAGACCGCGGCGAGGTGATCGGGCTCGAAGGTGTGTTGGAAGCCGAGCAGGAGCGCCTGGAAGAAGAACGGCAGTGGCATGGACCCTCGTGTCGCACGGCCTGGAACCGTCCCGTGCGCGTCGGCCGAGAGCGCGTCGACGCGCCTGTGCGCGCCGCGCGACCCGAGGTCGGAAGCGTACGCTCCCACGGCGCCGCCGAAGGAACCGTCGCCTGGGCCGCTGTTCGCCGAGACGCCTCGGGTCAACCGACGCCGAGAAGCCCGGCGATCGCGGCCACCGTCCGCGCGTTGCGACCCGTCGTCGGTGAGCCGAAGGCGGCATCGATCGCGGCGGGGGTCAGCTTCGAGCGCCCGGCGCCGTCGGCGTGGAAGACCCAGACGCCGTCGACGGTCGGCACCGCGCGCTCGCCCGGACCGAGCCGAGCGGACAGCGCGTCCAGCACCCCCGCGGGCGCCGGGTCGCGCGGCAGGTAGAGCAGCACCCGGTTCGCGGCGTCGACGTCGGGGAACGGCGCGTCCGCCGCGTAGCGCGCCCAGGCGCGCGCGTCACGTGCGACCACGTCGACGTCGAAACCGATGCGCTCGGCCAAGGCGTCGGCCAGCCGGGCCGCGGCCGCACCGACGTCGGCTGGGGACCCAGCGACCAGGTTGCCGCTCGCGACGTACGTGCGCGGGTCCGTGAGCCCCGTCGACCCGGCCACGGCGCGCAGATCGGCCATCGGCACCCGCCGGTGCCCGCCGACGTTGATCCCCCGAAGCAGGAACGCCGCGCGCACGACGCTCATCTCGGGCGCGCCCCATCGCGCCGCGGCGTGGCGCCGGTGGGCCGATCGAGGCAGGCGGTCAGGTGGCGAAGATCGGACGCACGCATGCACGCAGGGTAGCGGCCGGCACCCCATCCGGCGCCGCGGGCGCCACCCGAAGGCGGCGCCCGCACCGTGCCGGGAGGCTCCTGCGTCAGTCGCAGGTGCCCACGGACTCGGCCCCGCAGACGCGGCCGTCGATCCAGACGGCGCCGCCCAGGAGCGCGTCGTCGAGCTTCACGGCGTCGCCCGGTGCGAAGGCACCCTCGAGGTTCGCGCCGCGCAGGTCGGCGCCGCGCAGGTCGGCGCCGGCGAGGTGGGCACCGCGCAGGTCGGCGCCGGAGAAATCGGCTCCCTGGAAGTCGCCG
>JARGGE010000318.1 GCA_029210865.1 Trueperaceae bacterium | reverse complement strand
CCTACCTTCCTCGAGGTCCGACGCAAACTCGGATACTTGTATCTGAGTTGGACGTAGTTCACACGCTGCGACGGCGAGCGACAAGGGCCATCCGTCCCTTGTCGCGCTCGCTCGTCACGCTGTGCCACCCTGGCCTGAAGCCCCCCTGACCCGCGGACGGTAGATTGGCGCACCGTGCCCGTCGCCTCCGTTCGTCCCGCCGTGCGCCGCCGAGCGCGAACCGGGAGCGCGTGAACGCCCGGCGCCGCTCGTTCGTGCTCGCGCTGCCGGCGACGCTGGTGTTCGTCGCCTTCAGCCTGGTCCCGCTGCTCGCGGTGCTGCTCGCGGTGCTGCGCTACGCCACCTGGCGCTGGAGCGGGACCAGCGACCCCGTGCCGGTCGGCACCGCGAACCTCGTGCGCCTCCTTGGCGACGACGCGCTGTGGCGCTCGCTCGGGACCACCGTCGCCTTCGCCGCCCTCGCGCTCCCCACGTTCCTCGTGCTGTCGTTGGTCATCGCCCTGGCCATCGAGGGGGTGCGCTTCGAGCGCGCGATCAAGGCGCTGCTCTTCGCCCCCGGGCTCGTGACGGTCGGCGGGTCGGCGATCGCCTGGTACCTCCTGTACAACCCGGATTTCGGGCTCGTCCCCGAGCTCACCGGCCTCGCCCTTCCGTGGACCTCGCAGCCGTGGGCGGCGCTCGCCTACGTCGTGGGGTTCACCCTCTGGCAGCAGACCGGCTACGGGGTGCTCGTCGCCTCGGCCTCGCTGCGCGGCATCCCCCTGGAAGTGAAGGAGGCCGCCCGGGTCGACGGCGCCCGCGAGGGCGAGGTGCGCCGCCTGATCGTCCTGCCGATGCTGCGCCCGACGCTGCTCTTCCTCACCGTCGTCGGGACCGTCTTCAGCCTGCAGTCCTACACGGCGGTCTACCTGCTCACGCGCGGCGGTCCCTTCGGCAGCACCAGCGTCCTCGGCTACTTCTTGTACGAGACGGCCTTCGAACGCTTCGACCTGGGCTACGGCGCCGCGATCACCCTCTTCGTCCTCGTCCTGACGCTGGCGATCGCCTTCGCGCAGGCGCGCCTGCTCGACCGGCGCCACGCCGCGGGGAGCGCGCCGTGATCCTCATGCGGCTCGTCACGGCGGCCTTCGCCGCCTTCGTGGCGCTGCCGCTGCTCTGGCTCGCCTACGCCGCCTTCATCCCCGCCGAGGCGCTCGTGCGGGCGAACCTCGCGACCTTCGGCTTCAGCCTCGAGAACTTCGCCGCACTCGCCGACACCGGCCTCGCGCGCGCGCTGACGGTCTCGTTCGGCGCCACCGGACTGGTGGTCGCGGCGCAGCTTGCCTTCGGGCTCGGCGCCGCCTACGCGATCCGCAACGGCCTGCGGCTGCAGGCGCTCGTGATGGTGCTGCTCGCGCTCCCGAGCGAGCTGCTGCTCGTCCCGCTCTTCCGCCAGCTGCAGGGGCTCGGGCTGCTCGACACCTTCGGGGCCCTCGTGGTGCCCTTCCTGGCGAGCCCCCTCGTCGTCTTCCTGCTGCTCCAGGGGATGCGCCGGGTGCCGTGGGAGGTGGTGGAGGCGGCGCGCCTCGACGGCGCCGGCGAGTCGACCATCCTGGCGCGCGTGGTCGCGCCGATCCTGCGCCCGGAGCTCGCCGCCACCGCGGTCCTCGCCTTCGCCGGCCACTGGAACCTGGTGCTCTACCCGCGCATCATGACCACCGAACCGCTGTGGACCGTGCAGGCCTTCCTCACCGAGCTGCTGCGCGCGCGACCGTTCGAGTGGGGGCTCCTAGGCGCCGCCGCGCTGGTCGCGAGCCTGCCGCTCCTCGTGCTCTACGTGATCTTCGAACGCCGCATCATCGAGGTCTTCGAGGCCGGGTTCCGCTCGTGACCCGGCGCCCCAACCGCGCGCCCGACCGGCACGCCGCCCCGGAAGGACGGTAACCTGCGCCATGAACCGCCTCTTCGCCCTGCTCGCCCTCGCCGCCCTGACCGCCACGGCGACGGCCCAGACCACCATCACCTTCTGGCATTCGATGGAGGGCATCGAGGACGCCGTCGACGCCCTGATCGAGCGCTTCCACGCCAGCCAGGACGAGGCGCGCGTCGAGGCGCGCTACGTCGGCGCCTACGCCGAGGCGCAGACCCGCCTGGTCGCCGCCTTCGGCACCGCCGACGAACCGGTGCTCTTCCAGGCCGAGATCGGCTTCTTCCCGCGCCTGGTCGGCGACGGCGCGCTGCTCGACCTGAGCGACCTGGTCGCCGAGCTGCCGGCCGAGGAGGTCGCCGACTTCTACCCTGGGATCTGGGCCTACGGCGAGCTCGGCGGCGGCCGCTACGGCCTGCCCTGGAACACGTCGACGCCGGTCCTGTACTACAACGCCGACGCGCTGCGGCAGGCAGGCCTCGAGGTGCCCACCACCTGGGACGCCTTCGCGGACGCCGCCCGCGCGCTCACCTCGCGCACGGCGCAAGGCGCGATGTTCGTCGGCGACTCGTGGCTGTTCGAGATGATGGTCCTGAGCCGCGGCGGCGCCCTCGCCCATCCGGACGGCAGCCCGAACCTCGACGGCCCCGAGGCGGTCGCGGCCCTGACGATGCTCCGGGAGCTCGTGCGCGGCCGCCAGATGGCCTTCTACGGCGCGAGCGAGAGCACGCCGGCGATCCTCACCTTCGTGCGCACCCGCAGCCTGATGACCTTCGCCAGCATCGCCAACTGGCCCGACGTGCGCCGCTTCTCGGTCGGCTTCGACCTGGCCGCCGCGCCCGTGCCGATCGCCGAGGGCGGCCGGGTGCCGCTCGGCGGCGCGCAGCTGACGGTGCTGCGCGGCGCGAGCGACGCCGAGCGCCGCGCGGCCTTCGCCTTCTGGCGCTTCCTGGTCGAGCCCCAGAACCTCGCCGACTGGGTCGAGGCCTCGTACTACATCCCCGTGCGGCGCGCCGCGCTACCGCTGCTCGAGGGCTTCTACGCCGAGGACCCCAACCGTGCGGCCGCGCTCGCGCAGCTGGAGCTGGCCGTGCCGCGGCCGCGCGTCGCCTCGTTCGACGCCTGGCGCGGGCTGCTCGACGACGCGCTCGAACGCGCCCTGCGCGGCAACCAGACCCCCGAAGCGGCGCTCGCCGAGGCGCAGCGCCGGGCGCTCGACCTGGAGGCACGCTGATGCGGCTCGGCTTCTCCCCCATGACCGCGCGGATGCTCGACGTCGAGGAGGCCTTCCGGCTGGCGAGCGACCTGCACCTCGACTTCGTCGAGCTCTCCTTCGACCTGCACGAGGTGCTCCCCCAACTGCAGGCACCCGAGCGCATCCGTGAACTGACCCGCGCCACCGGCGTCGGGACCACGCTTCACCTGAGCTACGTCGACCTGAACCTGGCGTCCTTGATGCCGGTCGCCCGCGCCGCCGCGGTCGAGCGCACGCTCGCCGGTCTCGCGTACGCCCACGCCGTCGGGGCCAGCTGCGGCGTGCTCCACGCCGGCCAGCATTACCTGCGCCATCCCCAGGCGGACGCGCTCGCGATCGCCGCGCTCGACGCCTCGCTGCAGACGCTTGCCGGTGCACCGGTCCCGATCGTGCTCGAGAACCTGGCGCTCGGCGACGAGGACTTCCTGCGCACGCCCGCCGAACTGCGCGCCCTGGCCGATCGCCACGCGCTGGGCACCTGCCTCGACTTCGGGCACGCGCACGTCCAGGGCGTCCGCGAGGGCA
>JARGGE010000317.1 GCA_029210865.1 Trueperaceae bacterium | reverse complement strand
TCGGCAATGGGCCGAAAAGAGAGGATCAGTGCGCGCCGGCCAGGCCGAAGGGCTGGCCCGAAGCGTTGGCAAGCCAGCCCGTCGAGGACACGGACCTGGCGCTGCGACGGTAATCGTTCGCCAGGGTGCGGGAGCCCACGATGGCGCCCGCGAAGGGAGCCGCGTACGCGCCCCACGTGATGCCCGCCGCGATGGGCATGGTCACCGCGTTGTAGACGTGACCAAGCCCGCTTCCCAGCAGCGGGATGCCCTCGAGCCCTTGCGCGATCTGGATGCCGCCTGCGTACATCTGCCCGTTGACGGGTCCTGTGGCGAAGTCGAGGGTGCCCACGAACCAGTCGTGCACGCCCGAGATCGCCTTGCCGCCCGGGATCGCGTTCTGCATCTTCACCGCCATCTCCGAGCCCTCGGCCAGCGCGCCGCTCGTGGTGTTGGTGCCGAACGTGTCGCCCGCGGTGCGGCTGTACTCACTCGGGCTCATCCCCACCGTCGCGTTGTAGAAGGCGTTGAGCGTCGCCAGGCCGCCCGATATCACCGCGCCGGTGAGCCCTGCCTTCAGCGCTTGCTGCATCGACGCCCCGTTGACCATGGCGATGCCGAAGCCCGCACCAAAGCCCACTGCGGCCGAGCCCGCCACGTAGCCCACGTAGGACATTAACCCCGCGCCGGCCACAGGACAGGCTGGCATCAGCACCACCGAGGCCACGATGATCGCAGCCGTGGCGTACGCTCTCGCCAGCCCCTTCCAGTCTCCGGTGGTGATGCCGTAGATCGGTCCGAGCGCCGTGATGGCCGCCACCCGCAGCAAGCCCCCGATCACGGGCACCTTGCTGACCGTGTCGACCACCTTGGTGATGACCTTGCCGATGCCGCTGACCAGCTTCTTGACGCCCTTGAACAGCTTCTTGAAGAAGCCCAGACCGTCGATGTCCGTGAAGCTGATCGGATCGTTGGCCGCGTACGCGTAGCGGTTGAGGCCCACCGTGCGCGCCGTCGGGATCGTCGGGTCCGGCGAGATGAAGCGGCCCAGCGCCGGGTCGTAGTAGCGGGCATTCAAGTACATCAGTCCGCTGTCGTCGGTGCGCTGGCCGGTGTAGCCGCGCGACTCGGTGTGCGTTGTGCCCGTCTCGAGCCGCTCGCCGTAGGGCCGGTGCTTGAGACGCTGGATCTCCACGCCCGAGGCGTTGGTCACCGCCTGGATCGAGCCCTGGTGGTCGGTGTGGATCCACGAGGTGATGGTACCCACGCGCTTGGCGACCATCGCGCCTGCGAGCGAGACGTACTTGGTCGCTTCGCTGCCGGTGACCTCGTAGTCGTTGCCCACGTAGTAGGTCGTCGTGGTCCCGATGGTCCTGGTCAGCCGCATGCCTTCGGCGTCGTAGCTGTAGAGCGTGGCGTTGACCTGCACCGGTCGGTTCTCCGCGTTCCACTCGATGGTGCGGCCGGGACCAGAGAGCATGTTGCCGTTGGCGTCGTAGGTGAAGCCGTTGGCGCCAGCGGACGAAACCGCATGCGGTCGTGCGAGACCCGCGGCCGGGTAGCTGTAGCTGCCGAGCCGCGAGTTGTACGTCATGTTGCCGATGGCGTTGTACGAGAAGGTCTGGCTCTCGGCGCTGCTGGTGTGGCTGGTGGCCGAGGTGAGCCGGTGCAGCTCGTCGTAGCCGTAGTTCCAGCCCTCGTTGGCAAACGGGCTGGTCACCGAGGTGATCTTGCCTTCCGCGTCGCGCGTGTAGGTCAGATTCTGGATCGTGCTCGTGCCCTTGACCGTGTTGATCGAGGTGAGCCAGCCGCGGGTGGCCGAGATGCCGCGCGTGGTGACCGTGCCGTTGGCGTTGGTGTGCTGGGTCAGGTCGCCCGAAGCGCTGTACGAAGCCGCGTTGACGATGCCGGGGATGCTCGCGAGCCGGCCGGCCCCGTCGTAGCCGAGCGGGGAAGCGGAGGTGCCCACCGAGTCGCCGTCCGGGTAGGTGGTCCACTTCAGTCGCCCGCCCGTGTCGTAGCCCTTGTTGAACGTGAAGGACTTCTGGCCGATGGTGCGGGTGCCGCGCACGAGCCGCCCCGCCTTGTCGTAGTCGTAGCTGGCCGTGCCCGACGGGTCGGTCATGGCGGTGAGCTTGCCTGCGTTGTAGTAGCCCGCCTCGGCCTGGTCGTACTGCCAGGTCATGGTCGAAGCCGACGCCGACCCGGCGCCGATGGTCTTGGTCTCCTTGCGGCCGAGCGCGTCGTAGGTGAACTCGGTGCGCTGTCCCTTGTTGTCGGTGTGGGCGACCTCGCGACCGGCCGCGTCGTACTCGTAGTTCCAGACGCCCGCGTCGGGGTCCGACACCTGCGTGCGACGTCCCAGCGAGTCGTAGGCGATGGCCCACAGGTTGCCGACCGGGTCGGTGATCTGCGTCAGGTTGCCGCGAAGGTCATAGGTGTAGCGGGTCGAATACCAGGTCGCGCCGGAGCGCTCGGCGTGCTCGACCACTTGCCCGTAGGCGTTGAGCACGTCGCGCTGCTGATGTCCCTGCTCGTCGGTCTGGGTGATGGTGCCCAGGCCGTAGGCGCGCGTCTCGCCGTTGCCGTCGGGGTAGGTGATGGCCAGCGGTCGGTCGAGCGCGTCGAAGGTGGTGGTGACCCACCTGGCCGACTCGTTGGCGTAGTACGGGAGCGTCTGCTTCCAGGCGTTTCCGCGGGCGTCGAAGGTGACGTCGGCGCGGATCTCCTTGCCCACCGCCGGTCCCTTGCTCTCCTTGCGCCAGGTGCGGCCCAGGCCGTCGAGGTAGGTGCGGGTCCACAGGTTGCCGCTGGCGTCGGCCGCGGGGGTCTGCACCTGCACATACTGCGTGCTGGCGTTGCCGAGGTTGGCGTAGGAGCGGATCTCGAAGCCGCCGCCGGGAAGATCGGTGCGGGTCGGACGACAGAGCTCGTCGTGCTGCATCGAGGTGGTCTGGCCGTTTTCGTCGGTGCCCGACGAGACGACGGAGCACACCGTGTCCCAGGTCTGGGTCTTGGCCTGGCCCAGGGCGTTGGTGATGCGCGTGACGTACAGGTGGTAGGTGGGATCGATGGTGAAGCTGGTGCGGTTGCCGAGCTCGTCGATCTCCGCGGTGACGTTGCCCCAGGCGTCGTACTCCACGCTCTTGGAGACGTAGCTGTTGGTGGTGCTCAGCCAGCTGGCGGTCCTGGTGACCTTGCCGGCCGAGGGGGCAGCGGCCCAGGTGCTGTTGCCGTCGTAGTACAGCAGCGCCTGGGTCAGCAGGGTGCCGCCGGTGCCCAGCCCCGTGAACATGTCGAGGGCCGCGTGCTTGCCCACCACGTAGGTCGTGGTGTTGGGATAGTAGCGATACCGGATGGTCTTCTCGTCGCCGCTCGCGTCGTAGTCACCGTAGAGGTATTCGAGGGTGACGTTGGCGTAGGCGTCGTACGAGCGCGTGACGACCGAGCGTTTGTAGGCGCCGGCAGCGTCGTAGATGTACTCCCACTGCTGGGATTCCAGGGACGTGTAGGGCACGGTGGCGCCGTTGGTCGCATACACGTGACTGCGGTAGGACAGCAGCTTGCCGGAGCCGTCCTTCTGGTAGATGGTCTCGGGCTTGGAGACCGAGCCGTAGTCCTGCTTGTAGTAGGCCTCCTGGTAGGGGCAGGCGCTCTCGCCGCTGATGCACGGGTCGGTGGTCTTGGCGTAGCGGAAGCCCATGAAGCGCCGCTCGAT
>JARGGE010000316.1 GCA_029210865.1 Trueperaceae bacterium | reverse complement strand
TCGCCGGCCTCGTGGCCCTCGCGATCGTCGGCCCGCTGCTGGTGCCCGTTCGGCCGTTGGCCGACACCGTCGACGCCCGCGACCTCGCCTGGCCCGGCTCCGCCTGGATCGCCGCCGCCGGCCTCGACGTCCACGTCGAGGCGGTGGTCGACGGCGCCGCGACCCCCGACGCGGTCGACGCCTTCGCGCGCGCGAGCGACGCCGGCGCCACCGTGCTGCTCCTGCACGGTTTCGGCGCCAACACCCGTTCGTGGGGCGCCAACCTCCCCTGGATCGGCGACGCCTCCGACCGCCCCGGCGACCTGGCGCTCGCCTACGACCGGCCCGGTTTCGGCCTCACCGAGCGCCCGCTCGACGGCTGGGCGCGGGGCGCCAACCCGTACGCGCCCGCGGCGCAGGTCGCCACGGCCGTGGCGCTCCTCGACGCCGCCGGCGCCGAGCGTGCGGTCCTGGTCGGCCATTCCGCCGGTGGGGCGATCGCCCTGCAGGTGGCCCTCGAGCACCCCGACCGCGTCGCCGGGCTGATCCTCGTGGCACCGGCCGTCTACCGCGGCGGCGGGGCGCCGCCCTGGAGCAAGCCGCTGCTGGCCACCCCGCAGCTCGAGCGCGTCGGCCCGCTGATCATGCGCCAGCTCGGCGGTTCGACCGGCGACGACTTCCTGCGCAGCTCCTGGGCCGACCCCGAGCGCATGGACGACGCCGTCTGGGAGGCCTACCGCCGGCCGCTGCGCGCCCACGACTGGGACCGGGCGCTGTGGGAGCTCGTCAAGGCCAGCGAGGAGCCCGAGCTCGCGGAGCGGCTCGACCGCGTCGCGGTGCCCGTGCTGGTGGTCCACGGCTTGCAAGACACGATCGTGCCGATCGACTCCAGCCGCGACCTGGTCGCCGACCTCACCGGCGTGCCCGGAGCCGCGGCGCTCGCCGAGCTCGACGGCTGCGGCCACCTGCCGCACGAGGAGTGCGCGGACGCGTTCCAGTCCGCCGTGACCGCGTGGTGGGGCGAGCGCTTCGCGGACGATCCTTTCGGGGCGGCCGCCACCCGCTGACCGGAGCGACCCCTGGGCAGCCGCCCGAGCCCGCGTCGGCCCCGCCCCGGGGGCGATGCTAGACTGCCGCGTGGTCATCGGCCTGATCTCCGACGTGCACGCGAACGTCGTCGCGCTCGAAGCCGCCCTCGGGGCGCTCGAGCGCGCGGGTGCCGGCACCGTCGTGTGCCTCGGCGACCTGGTCGGGTACGGGCCGGCGCCCAACGAGACCCTCGACTTGCTGCAGAGCGAACACGTGCTGTGCTGCCTCGGCGACGCCGACGAGCGCATCGCCTTCGACTTCGCCAAGCGCGACGGGCGCAAGGGCGTCGCCGACGCCACGCTCCAGTGGACCCGCGGCGTGATCGAGCCCCACCACGTCGAATGGCTGCGCACCCTGCCGGTGCAGCGGCGCATCGAGACGCCCGCAGGGCGCATGCGCGTCTTCCACGGCAGCGAGGACGACCCGGGCGCGCGCACGAACCTCCAGCAAGACCCCGTCACGCTGGCGCGCATGCTGCAGCGCCACCGCTGCACCATCCTCGCCGCGGGCGGCAGCCACGTCCCCTACTACCGCAAGGTGCCCGACGCGGGTTGGGCCATCAACCCCGGATCGGTGGGGCTGTCGCTGAACGGCGAACCGGGCGCCGACGTCTGCATCCTCACGATCGACGACGAGGGCATCCGGGTCCGGATGGACAAGATCGAGTACGACACCGGCGGGGTCGCCTTCGACATCGTCGCGTGGGGACTGCCGAAGGTCGTCGCCGACGCCGTGCAGCTCGGCCGCATGCCTCCGGGGGAAGCCGGGCGCTTCTGACCGGCGCGCCGCGGCCCGGCAGCCGCGGCCCCTACGCCACCGTTCAGCCCCGCTCGATGGCCACGGCCCACGCCTCGCCGCCGCCGATGCAGATCGCGGCCACGCCGCGGCGCCCACCCGTGGCCTCGAGCGCGTTCAGGAGCGTCACCACGATGCGCGCCCCGGACGCGCCGATGGGGTGGCCGAGCGAGACCGCGCCGCCGAGCACGTTCATCTTCGCCTCGTCGATCCCGAAGGCGCGCGCGGCCGCCATGGGCACCACCGCGAAGGCCTCGTTGACCTCGTACAGGTCGACCTCGTCCGGCGCCCAGCCCGTCCGGTCGAACAGCGCCCGCATCGCGCCGATCGGCGCGGTGGTGAAGTCCGCCGGCGCCTGCGCGTGGACGGCGTGGCCGACGATGCGCGCACGCACCGGGGCGCCGCGACGCGCCGCCTCATCCGCGTCCATGAGCACCACCACGGCGGCGCCGTCGTTGAGCGTCGAGGCGTTGCCGGCGGTCACCGTGCCGCTCTTCTCGAAGGCCGGCCGCAGGGTCGGCAGCTTGTCGAAGTCCACCTTGGCCGGCCCCTCGTCGGTGGCGACCACCACGCTCCCCTTGCGCCCGACCACCTCGACCGGCACGATCTCGCGGGCCGAGCGGCCGTCGGCGATCGCCGCCTGCGCGCGGCGGTACGAGCGCGCCGCGTAGGCGTCCTGATCGGCGCGCGAGAGCACGTACTCGACCGCGCAGGACTCGGCGCAGCTGCCCATGTGGCGGCCGTCGTAGGCGTCGACCAGCCCGTCGCGCAGGATCGAGTCGACCAGCGCGCCGTCGCCGAGGCGCAAGCCGGCGCGCGCGCCAGGGATCAGGTACGGCGCCTGGCTCATCGACTCCTGCCCGCCGGCGACGACCACCTTGGCGTCGCCGACGGTGATCGCGCGCCAGCCCTGGACGATCGCCTCGAGGCCGCTGCCGCACATCTTGTTGATCGTGACGGTGGGCGTGCGGTCGGGCAGCCCGGCGCCGATGGCCGCCTGGCGCGCGGGCGCCATGCCGGCGCCCGCGGAGAGCACCTGACCCATGGCGACCCAATCGACGTCCTCGGGGGCGAGCCCGGCGCGCGCCACGGCGTCGCGGATGGCGGCGGCGCCCAAGCCGGGCGCGGGCACGGACGCGAACGCGCCCTGGAAGGCGCCGATGGCGGTCCGGACGGCGCTGGTGATGACGACGGGCATGGCGACCTCCTAGCGGGCGTCCGACCGAGCGGGCGCGCCGCGACCCCGCCATCGTACCGAGCCGCCGGCGGGCGCTGCGCCGTCGGCCGAGCGCGGGCGCCACCACTTCACCCCGCCGCGCCCGTCGCGCTGCGGCCTCAGCGCCGCAGCGTCCAGCTCCCCGACGCGCCCGCCCAGCGCAGCGACAGCGGTCGCCGCAGGTCGAACTCGGCGGGAAGGAAGGCGACCGCCGCGAGCGGCGCGTCGGGCGCGACGCGTTCGGGGTCGCCCTCCAGCACCTGCACCGTGAAGGGGGCGCTCAGCAAGACCTCGCGGCCGTCCTGGGCGACGTAGAGCGCGCCGTCCCACGGGGTGGCGACGAGCGCGGTCACCGTCAGGAAGAGCGCCTTCTCGGCGCGAAGCTCGCGCAGCACGGCGTCGAGCGCCTCGCGCTGCTCTGGCAGCGCCAGCGCCAGCAGACCGAGGTCGACCGCGAGCAGGCTCACCGAGCCCGGACCGCCCGCGCCGTCGGCGTAGAGGCGCAGGCCCTCGACACCGGGCCCGAGCGCGACCACCTCGGCCACGCCGCCGACGCTCGGCTCGCGCGCCACGACCAGCGTCCGCGTGCCACCGTCCGGCAGCCGCAGCGTGGCGCCGTCGAGGCGGACGCCCA
>JARGGE010000315.1 GCA_029210865.1 Trueperaceae bacterium | reverse complement strand
GTGCCCACCGCCATGGCGGTGCCCACCAGCGGCCGGGCGCCGAGGCCGGGGCCCCACAGGTGATGCCCGACGCCGCTGGGGACGTGCGAGCGGCCGACGACGTCCTCGCCATCGAGTTCGAGGGGCGGCTCCACGTCGGCGCCCCCGCGTGGCAGGCGCCGCTCGTGCTCGACGGGGTCGCCGCCGACCTCTGGCACGCCCTGGCACGCACTGGCGACGCCGCCGCGGCGGCGGCGGCGGTCGCTGCCGCGTACGCGGCCGACGTCGCCACGGTGCGCGCCGACCTTGAACCGTTCCTCGGGCACCTGCTCGCGCGCGGCGCGCTCGTGCGGCGGGCCTGAGCGGCGCCGTGGAGGCCACCGTCCGCTCGGCGTACGGGGTCACGTTCCGCACGACGTACCCGTTCCGGTTCCACCTCGGACCCGGCAACGGGCCGGTGGACCTGACCTTCGACGTGGTGGACCGTGGCCCGCTCGCGCCCGGCTGGGACGCAGCGCCGACCACCTACGCGGCACGCGACGCGGCCACGGGCATCGCGACCGGCGAGGTCCGGGTGGTCGACGGATGGCACGTGCTGCGGTTCATGTCGGCGGCCGACTTCTTCGTCCGCGACGACCGCGCCCTCGCGGTGCTGCACGACCCGGCGTACGCGTTCGCTGTCGACATCTGGTTCCTGGGCACGGTCCTGACGTACTGGTTGGAGCTTCGCGGTGTGCCGGTGCTGCACGCCGCCAGCGTCGAGGTTCCGGATGGGGCGATCGGCTTCGTCGCCGACCACGGTGCGGGCAAGAGCACGCTGGTCGCGTCGTTCGTCGCGGCCGGCCACCGCCTCCTCGGCGACGACGTGCTGCCGCTCGAACGACGCGACGGACGCACCTGGGCGCGCCCCGGCTACCCCCAGATGCGGATGTGGCCCGAACAGGCGCGCCGCCTGCTCGGCAGCGAGGAGGGTCTCGAGCGCGTGCAACCAGCGGTCGCCAAGCTGTTCACGCGCATCGGCGACGGCGGGTTCGGCGCCTTCTGCCCCGAGGCGCGGCCGCTGCGCGCGCTGTACCTCCCTCGTCGAACCGACGGGGGCCGCGTCGCGATCGAACCGGTGGGCCTCGGCGAGGGCGTGACCCAGTTGGTGCGCCACTCGTTCCTGACGGGGCTCGTCGAGGCGAGCGGGCTGACCGCGGCGCGCTTCGGACGCCTGGCGTCCGTGGTGCGTCAGGTGCCGGTGCGGCGCCTGACCTACCCCTCTGGCTTCGATCGGCTCGCCGAGGTGCGCGCCGCGCTCCTCGCGGACGCCGCCGAAGCAGGGGCGGCGGCCCCGTCGGACGAAGCTCCAGGAGGCTGATTCCCTCCGGACGGCCGAGCCAGATCGCCGTCCGACCGCCGGCGAGGTTACGCACCCGGACGCGACGACTCTCGAACCGCCAGGTCGGCCGCCACCCGCCCGACCGCCCCCGGCAACGCCTGCAACCAGCTCGTGACCCCCGGATAGACGAACCCGAGCGGGTGCAACGCGACGGCGCCGTCGGCCACCCGCACCCCCTCGCGCGCGGCGGCATCGGGCTGCAGCCAGGGCGCGGCCCAGGCGACCGCCGGGCGGTACCCGGTGGCGAGCCAGACCGCGTCGTAAGCCGCCTCGGTCCCGTCGGCGAAGACGGCGCCGCGCTCGGTGAAGGCGGTCACGCCGGGCCGCACGCCCACCCGACCGTCGCGCACCGCCTCGACGAGCCGCAACCCCACCACCGGGAAGGCCTCGCGTAGCGCCCCCGAGGGCCCCGGCAGACCCAGCTCGGGGTAGGCGCGGCGGACGCGGCGCAGCGCGGCTTCGGTGAGCGCGGGCGGGAGCGCTTGGAGCAGCATGCCCGCCCGCTGGCTGAGCGCGGTCGGGCACGGCACGAGCGCCACGCCGTCGCGCACCACGAGGTCGACGGCGGCCGCGTGGCCGGCGAGCCCGAGCGCCAGGTCGACGCCGGTGTTGCCCGCACCCACCACCAGCACCCGCCGGCCGGCGTCCGCGGCCGGGTCGCGGTAGGCGGCGGCGTGGCGCAGCGGACCGGCGAAGGCGTCCATGCCCGGGATCGCGGGGGTGAAGGGCGCCGAGGCGATGCCCGTGGCCACCACCACGGCGCGCGCGGTCAGGTCGCCGGCGCTCGTGGCCAGGCGCCACCCCGCGGCGCCGGGCGCAGGGTCGGGCGCCGCACGGAGCGCGGTGCCCGGCGCGCCCGCGGGCAGCGGCGTCAGCCCCTGCACCTCCACCCCCTCGCGCAGGTCGGGGACGAAGCGCGCGGCGTAGGCGCGCAGGTAGGCGACGACGTCGTCGCGGCGCGGGAAGGTGGGGGTGCCCGGCGGGTACGCCATGCCGGGCAGCGCGGCGGCGCCCTTGCGGGTGTGGAGCTTCAGGTGGTCGTAGTGCCGCGCCCAGCTGGCCGCCGCGCGGTCGCGCTCGAGCACGGTGGTCGCCACGCCGCGGCGCGCCAGCGCGCGCACGACCGCCAACCCCGCGGGGCCGGCACCGACGACGACGACCGGGGCGGGAGGCGCATGCATGCGACCTTTCTACCGCGGTGCCCGCAAGCGAACCGTTCGTCAGCGCCCGGAGCGCCGCAGGCACGACCGAGGACACCACGCCTCACCCGCGACCGATCCGCACCCGCCGCTCACAGGGCGAACGGGCTGACGAAGACGAGCGCCCCGTCGTCGATCGCGATCGTCCGCGCGGAGCGACCGCCGCCGAGCACGTCGAAGCGCCGGCCGGCGCGGTTCCAGCCGCGCGCCAGCTCGAGGTCGACGACGTAGTCGAGCGACGCGGTGCTGCACGTCCCGACGCTGACGAACGTCACGGGGCCGTCGGCGTGGACCCACTGAAGCAGCGTGAACGTGTCCAGGGCCGGGTCGGCCCAGTTCACCACGCTCGGCGTGAGCGCCAGGATGCGCGGGCCGGCGGGCGTGAACCCGTAGACGAGGTTGGCGCCCAGCGGCGTCGTCACCTCGAAGGGCGTCACGCTCACCGTGGCGCTGCTCGCCTGCACGGTGCAGCCGGCGGGCAGCACGCCCGCGGGCGCGTCCGGTGCGGGCACCCGCAGCGCGTCGGGAAGCTCGCTGGCGAACGGGAGGTCGAGCTCGAAGGCGCCGTTCTCGGGGAGGATGGCCGTCGCGAGCGCGTAGCGACCCGGAGCCAGTTCGATCACCTGGGACGTACCCAGCGCCGGTGGCGCCCCCGCCGGCACCGCCGTCGGCCCCGCTTCCGGCTCGACCACGACCAAGCTGACCGCCATCGGCAGCAGCGCCGGGTCGCCGACGTACGCCCCCGAGAGCGTCGTGCGCGTCTCGGGCGCGGGGTCCGTCCCGGGCACCCCGCAGGCGGTGAGCGCGAGGAGCGACCCGACGACCGCGCACCAGGCACCGATCCGCCCCATCACGAACCTCCTCGGGGTCGGGCACGGAGCCCCCACGCCGACCGCGTCTCGGCTGACCGCCGCACGGGCAACGGTCACGGCGCCGAGCTCACGGGGTGCGCGAACAGGCCGGTGCCCGGCTCGATCGCGATCGCGACGCCGAGCGGGTCGGCCGTCACCGCGTTCGAGAGGGCGATGCCAACCCGGTTCCAACCGCGGGCGAGGGTCAGGTCGAGGGCGTAGGCGACGTCGAGGTCGGCGCAGGTGCCTTGGGTGGTGTAGGTCACCGGCGCGTCGGCGTAGACGTAGGTCACGAGCGTCGCGGCG
>JARGGE010000314.1 GCA_029210865.1 Trueperaceae bacterium | reverse complement strand
AGCGGCGCTGCTGGATCGTGTCGAGGATCGAGGCGTACGTGCTGGGGCGGCCGATGCTCTTCTCCTCGAGCGCCTTGACCAGGGTCGCCTCGGTGTAGCGCGCCGGCGGCTTGGTCTCGTGGCCCGCCGGCATGACCTCGAGGGGCGTCAGGCGGTCGCCGATCGTCAGGGCCGGCAGCGGCTGCTGGCGCGCGTCGAGCGCGGCGTCGGGGTCGTCGCTGCCCTCGACGTAGGCGCGCTGGAAGCCGGGGAAGAGGGTCGTGCGGCCGGTGGCGCGGAAGGCGGCGGCCCGCTCGCCGGCGCGCCCTTCGATGCGCGCGGTGACGAAGCGCAGGCGGGCGTCGGCCATCTGGCTGGCGACCGCGCGCTTCCAGACGAGGTCGTAGAGCGCGGCGTCGCGGTCGCGCAGCCCCAGCTCCTCGGCGGTGCGCATCTCGACCCCGGCCGGGCGGATGGCCTCGTGCGCCTCCTGGGCGTTCTTCGACGCCTTGCCGTAGCGCCGCGCCGCGTTGGGGAGGTGGTCGGCGCCGTAGCGGTCGCGGACCGTGGCGCGGATGGCGTCGAGCGCCTCGCCGGCGAGGTTGGTGCTGTCGGTGCGCATGTAGGTGATGTGGCCGCGCTCGTAGAGCGCCTGGGCGACGCGCATCGTGTCGCGCGCCGACCAACCGAGCTTGCGCGAGGCCTCCTGCTGCAGCGTCGAGGTGGTGAAGGGCGCGGCGGGTCGGCGCGTCTCCTCGCGGGCCTCGAGGTCGGCCACCGTCCAGGCGCCGTCGCGGAGGCGGGTGGCGAGGTCGGTGGCGGCCGCCTCGTCGAGCAGCACCACGTCGCGGCCGTCGACCAGGCCCGCCGCGAGGCGCCCGGTGGCCTCGTCGAAGTCGCGACCGCTGGCGACGCGCACGCCGTCGACGTGGGTGAGCGCGGCACGGACGCTGGCGTCGCCAGCGCCCTGCGGGGCGAGCGTCGCGTCGACGTCCCAGTACCCGCCGGCGACGAAGTCGAGGCGCTCGCGCTCGCGGATGACGAGCATCCGTACGGCCACGCTCTGCACCCGGCCGGCGGAGAGGCCCTGGGCGATCTTGCGCCAGAGCAGCGGGCTGATCGAGTAGCCGACGAGCCGGTCGAGCACCCGGCGGGTCTCCTGCGCCTCGACCAGGTTGAGGTCGAGCTCGCGGGTCTGCGCCAGCGCGCGCTGGATCGCCGCTTCGGTGATCTCGTGGAAGGCCATCCGCTTCACCGGGACCTTCGGCTTCAGCACCTCGAGCACGTGCCAGCCGATGGCCTCGCCCTCGCGGTCCTCATCCGTCGCGATGTAGACCTCGTCGACGCCGGCAAGCGCCTTCTTGAGCGTGCGCACCTTCGACTGGTTCTGCGGCGAGATGACGTAGTGCGGTTTGTAGGCGTCCTCGATGTCGATGCCGAACGTCAGCCGCTTGGCCTCGTCGCCGGCCTGCTTCGCGTTCGCGGGCAGGTCGCGGACGTGCCCCATGCTGGCGACGACGCGGTAGCCGTCGCCCAGGTAGCGCTCGATGGTGCGCGCTTTGGTGGGCGACTCGACGATCACGAGCCGTTTGGTTCCGTCGCTGCCGGCCTTCTTCTTGGCCATGGGGTCACGTCCTCTCGAAACGGCCGCCATTATATGGACGGACCTCGCCACGTCAAGGGGACCGGGCACCTGGTGCCGCGGCGCGGCGGCCGCCGGAGCCTACCGCGGTCGGCGTGCTGCGCGCGCGCGGACGGGCCACCGAACGCGCGCGCGCCGCCGGGGCGCCACGACCTTCAGACCGGCCGCCGGTGAGCGATCGCGCGGCCGAGGGTGACCTCGTCGGCGTACTCGAGGTCGCCGCCCACCGGCAGCCCGTAGGCGATGCGGCTCGTGCGCACGCCGCGCTCCTGCGCCGCGCGCGCGAGGTACATCGCGGTCGCCTCCCCCTCGACGGTCGTCGAGGTCGCCAGCACCAGCTCCTCCACCCCTTGGCCCTCGAAGCGCGACCAGAGCAGGTCGAGGGTCAACTCCTCCGGGCCGACCCCGTGCATGGGCGAGAGGACCCCGTGGAGCACGTGGTAGCGGCCGGCGTACTCGCCGGAGCGCTCGATCGCCAGCACGTCGGCGGGCTGCTCCACCACGCACAGCAGCGAGGCGTCGCGGCGTGGGTCGTCGCAGATCGCGCACAGGGCGGCCGACGTCTCCTTGACGTGGGCGCAGCGGGGGCAGCGGTCGAGGCCTCGCTTGGCCTCGAGCAGGGCGCGCGCCAACGCCTCGACGTCGGCGTCCGAACGGTTGAAGAGGTGGAACGCGAGGCGCTGCGCCGACTTCGGCCCGATGCCGGGCAGGCGCCCGAGCTCGCGGATGAGCGTGACGAGCGGCGCCGGGAAGCGCACCGGTTAGAACAGCCCCGGCATGCCGCCGAGGCCGCCCATGGCGCTGCCCATCTCGCGTTCGTGGACCTCCTTGGCCTGGCGCTGCGCGTCCTTGACGGCCGCCACGATCAGGTCCTCGAGCAGCGTGGGGTCCTCGGGGTCGATGGCGCCGGGGTCGATCGCGACCTTCACCAGCGCGCCTTCGCCGGTCACCGTGGCGGTGACCAGGCCGCCGCCGGCGCTCCCCTCGACCTCGAGGGTCGCGAGGCGCTCCTGCGCTTCGGCCACCTTGCGCTGGGCGCGCTGGGCTTCCTTCATCAGCTTCTGGACGTTCATGGGTCCCTCCTCAGGGGGGTGAGCAGCGGGATCGCCTCGTCGTCGGGCGCGCCGACGTCGTCGATCGGGGGTGCGTCGAGCGTCGCGTCGCCGAAGGGGGGCGCGTCGTCGGCGTCGGTCGGCTCCGACCCGGGGTCGGCGACCGGCTCGGGCTGCTCGACCTTGAGCACGCGGCCCGGGAAGACCGCCTCGAGCAGCGGCAGACCCTGCAGTCCGGCGACCGCTGCCGGGACGCCGCGCGCCGCGGGGAGCGGCAGGGTGTCGGGCACGGGGCGCGTCGGTCCGCGCAGGGTCGGCGCGACCGGCTCGGGCGCTGCCCGCGGTACGGGGGCCGGGTTGCCGGGCTCCTCGTCGCCCCAGAACCCCGCGGGCAGCTCCTCGACGGTGGTGGCGACGGCGTCGGGCGGGAGCGTCGGCGGCGCACCGGCGTCGTGCTCGGTGCGCGGCGGGCCCGGGGTCGGCGGCTCCGCCGGCGACCCCGTCAGGCTTTTTTTGTCGGTGGCCCACCGCCGGGTTCGTCCGCGGGCGCGCTCGATCGCGCTGGCGCCACCGATGGCGCCGAAGCGGGTTCGGCGCTGCGCGGCCCGTGGCTCGAGCGACCGGCGGGACCCTCGACGACCACGCTCAGGTGCGCGCCGCCCTGGGCGTCGACGAGCGCCATCAGCTCGGGCTCGCGGCGGCGCAGCTGGCCGTGGTGGAAGGCGTGCCGCTCCTCGTACCGCAGCGTCACGTGGTCGTCGCCGACCTCGACGGCCGCCGGCTGCAGGAACGCTTTGAGCTGCGGCGAGGCGTTCGTGAGCGCCGCGTGCCACGTGAAGCGCGCGGCCGGCGTGGCGCCGGCGGCCGCGCGCGCTTGCCGGCGGCTCGATCCGGAGCGGCGCGGGTCGAAGGGAGCGGGCGCGGGGGAGCTCGTCTCCGGCACCTCGGCCGCGGGACTCCCGCTGGTGGGGGCAGCCGCGGGCTCCGGCGTCCCGCCCGCGTCGCTCGCGGCGGTGGCCCGCGGCTCCGGCGTCCCGCCCGCGTC
>JARGGE010000313.1 GCA_029210865.1 Trueperaceae bacterium | reverse complement strand
CCCAGCGATTCGATGTAGTCGCCACCGCGCTTGACGCGCGCGTCGACCACGACCATGCGGTAGTGCGGGTTCTTCTTCGCGCCGATGCGCATCATGCGGATCTTGACCATCTTCGGGGTTCCTCCGGGGGGTTCGGCGAGGGCGCCGCGGCGGGCGCCCGGTCCTCTCGACTCAGCCCCTGATGCTACACGCTCGCGGCCGGGCTGTCCAATCGAGGGCGTCGGTCGGAGCCCGCGGCCGGCCCATGCCGCCGGACGCGGTCAGAAGCGCGGGCGGCCGCCGCGGCCGCGCCCCGGGGGACGCTTGCCCATGCGCTTCATGAGCGTTCGCATCTCCTCGTAGTTGCGCATCAGCCGGTTGACGTCCTGGACGGTGGTGCCCGAGCCGCGCGCGATCCGCTTGCGGCGGCCGGCGTTCAGCAGCCGCGGGTCGCGGCGTTCGCGCTCGGTCATCGACGAGATGATCGCCTCGACCCGGCCGATCTCGCGCTCGTCGACCTGCGCGCCGGGCGGCATCAGCTTGTTCGCCCCGGGGATCATCTGCAGCACTTCGGTGAACGAGCCCATCTGCTTGATCCGGCGCATCTGGGTGAGCATGTCGGCGAGGCTGAAGTCGCCGATCCCCTTGCCCTTCTCGAGCGCCCCGTCGTCGTCGCCCTCGAGCGCCTTGGCCTTCTCGATCAGCGTGAGCACGTCGCCCATGCCGAGGATTCGGCCGGCGATCCGGTCGGGGTGGAAGGCCTCGAGCCCGTCGATCTTCTCGCTCATGCCCGCGAACAGGATCGGCTTGCCGGTGACGTGCTTGGCCGACAGCGCCGCGCCGCCCCGGGCGTCGCCGTCCATCTTGGTCAGGATCAGGCCCGACACGCCGACGCGCTCGTCGAAGCTCTTGGCGACCGGCAGCGACTGCTGCCCGGTCATCGCGTCGACCACCAGCACCCGCTCGGTGGGGTTGAGCGCGTCGCGGAGCTCCTCGAGCTGCGCCATCAGGCGCTCGTCGATCTGCAGCCGGCCCGCCGTGTCGACGATGACCAGGTCGCGGAAATCCGCCTTGAGCGCGGCGTCGAGGCGCTGCTTGGTGACCGCGACCGGTTCGTCGTCGCCCACCTCGAGCACCGGCACGCCGATCTGCTGCCCGAGGATGCGCAGCTGCTCGCGCGCGGCAGGGCGCTGGGTGTCGGCAGCGACGAGGAGCGGTCGGCGCCCCTGCGCCTTGTAGCGGTAGGCGAGCTTGCCGGCGGTCGTCGTCTTGCCGGCGCCCTGGAGGCCGACGAGCATCCACACGTTGCCGTCGTTGCGCAGTTGCGGCTGCACCGCCTTGCCGCCCAGCACCTCGACCATCTGCTCGTGCACGATCGCGATCACGCGCTGGTCGGGGTTCAGCGACAACAGCGTCTCGGAGCCGATCGCCTTCTCCTGGACGCGCGCCACGAAGTCGCGCGCGACCTCGAGGTTCACGTCGGCCTCGAGCAGCGCCACCCGCACCTCGCGCAGCGCGGCCTTGACGTCGGCCTCGCTGAGCTTGCCGCGACCGCGCAGGCCCTCGAAGACGTTCTGGAGTCGATCGCCAAGGCTCTGGAACATGGGGTCCTCTCGCCGGTCGCCACCGGACCGGTCGGACGGCCAGGCTACCCGGACGCACCCGGAGGGTCAACACGGCGGCCGACACGGGTCCGGTCGGCGCGGCCTCGCTCCGGCGCAAGGTGGGCGGTGCCCACGCACGCTTCATCGCCGTCCGGTACAACGGGGCATGACCGCACGTCCGCGCTGGCTCGCCCCCTGGATGCTCCTGCTCGCGGCCTGTGCCTGCGCCGGCTTGGGCGCGACGGCTTGGGCACAACCCGGGCTCGCGGCGGGCGATCCGCCGCTGCCGGCCGCCGCGGCCGCTCCGTGGGACGTGGCGGTCGCCGCGCTCGACGTGGCGGCCAGCTCGCCGCGCCCCTGGTCGCCCGACGCCCGCGCCTGGCGCGCGGCGCTCGCGGCGCTCGCGGCCGCCGCCGAGGCGGCGCCGGAGCACCCGGCCCTGCTCCGCGCCACGCTCCGGGCGCACGTGGCGGTCGGCTGGTGGATCCGTGCGGCGGCCGCCGCCGACGCCCTGGCGGCCCGCCCGGTCGACGACCCCTGGGTCGACCCCGAGCAGAACGTGCCGGACCTGCCACCGGAGCGGCTGCGCGACGTCGCCGCCGAGGCCTGGCGGGAGCTCGGGTTCGCGCGCTACCAGGCGGGCGACCTCGAGGGGGCGCAAGCCGTCTTCGCGCGCTGGGTGGCGGCGCTGCCGGACGATCCCGAGGCGCTCCGCTGGATCGGTCGGGTGCTGCTCGAGCGCGCCGACCCCGAGACCGCGCTGCCCTACCTCGAGCGCTGGGAGGCGCTGCGGCCAGACGAGGCCGACGCGGCGTACTTCGTCGACCGAGCGCGGCTCGCGATCCGGATCGGTACGGCCGCGAGCACCGCCTTTCAGGACGGCTTGGCCGCCCACGCGGCGGGCGATCTGCCTGCCGCGGCCGCCGCCTTCGAAGCGGCGCGCGCCGCCGCGCCCGACTTCGCCGACGCCCATGCCTGGGCTGGGCGCGTGGCGCTGGAGCAGGGGGCGCCGGCGGCGGCGGTCGTCGCGTTCGAGGCCGCCGCGGCGGCGCGCCCCGGCGACCCCGCCATCGCGTACTTCCTCGACGTCGCCCGGACCCAGGAGGCCTTCGGGGTCGTCGCCGGGAGCGCCTTCTACGCCGGCATCGCGGCCTACGAGGCCGGCGACGTCACCGCGGCCGGCGAGCGCTTCGGCGAGGCGGTCGTCGCCAACGACCGCTTCGTCGAGGCCTGGGTGTGGCGGGCGCGCACGCTCCAGGAGACGGATCGCCTGGCCGCCGCCGAGGCGGCCTGGTCGCGCGTGGTCGAACTCGACCCCGACGACGCCCGGGCGCTCTTCTTCCGCCAGCGCCTGCGCGAGCAGCTCGCCTACGGGGTCGACGCAGACCCCGAGGTCGCGGCGGCGTTCGCGGCGGGGGTGGCGGCCTTCGAGGCGGCCGACCTCGACGCGGCGCGGGCGCGCTTCGAGGCCGTCGTGGCCGCCGACCCGGGCTCGGCGCTCGGGTGGAGCTGGCTCGGCCGGGTGACCTACACGGTCCGCGACTTCGCGGCGGCCGCCGAGGCCTACGGCCGCGCGGCCGAGCTGCTCCCCGACGACCCCGACGTCGCCTGGTTCGCCGAGGACGCCGCGCGCCGCGCGGCGCCGGACGAGGTGCCGGCGGACGAGGCCCCGGACGACGCCCCGGCGGCCACGGAGCCCACGGCCGAGCCCCTCGACCCGGAGGCGCCGTGACCATCCGCAGCGTGGTGCTGCGGGTGGCGGCGCTGGCGCTGCTGCTCCTGCTCGCCATCGTCGGCGCCCTGGTCATGCGCACGCTGCAGCGGCTGCCCGACACCGTGCTCTACCTGGTGCGGAGCGACCCGACGGGCTTCACGCTCGAGCCGGTCACCCGGCAGCTGCGCCCCGCGGGACCGCTCGAGGCCGCCCGAGCGGCGGTCGCGGCGCTCGCCGCGGGGCCCACCGCCGCGAAGGCGCGGCTGACGGCCTTCTTGACGCCGAGGCGCTGCTCTCGGACCAGGGCCCGCTCCAGCGCGGGGATCGCGGCCGTCGCCCGCCGCCCCATGGTCCCCAGGGTCAGCGCGGCTGTCCGCCGCACGCCGGGTTCGCGGTCCTCGAGCATCACCCGTCCCAGCGAGAGGGTGGCGGGCTCGGCCCGGCG